>JALSQB010000201.1 GCA_026985655.1 Campylobacteraceae bacterium
AGTGATTTTTTTCTGCAAAGCCTAAACGAATTTTTACAGAAGTGTATTGCTTGTTAGAGTGTTTTTTAATTGTCTCTATTGCCTTAGCCATCTTTTTTAAATCTGTTAGCAAAGCACTACCTTGTAGATTATTCACAACTTTTGGCACGGGGCAACCACAATTTAAGTCTATGCAATCAACGCCATCTTGTTGGTTTATTACATTGATAGCTCTTTTTATAATATCCTCATTACTACCTGCAATTTGTATAGAGTATGGGGTTTCTAATGGGGATTTTTCTAACATTTTTTCGGTTTTTTTGCTACCATAAGCTAAAGCATTAGAGCTTATCATTTCACTTACTGTAACATCTACACCAAATTTTTTAACAACACTACGAAAGGGTAAATCGGTAAGCCCAGCAAGAGGGGCTAAGAAGTATAAGGGTTTGCTAAAGTCTAAACTCATTTACAAGCATTAATCTCGTTTATAAATTCATCTAATTTTATATTATGCTTCGCTCTTTTTAAAGTCAATAAACCTCTAAAAGCTCTATATTCATCGTTAGCGTGTTCATCTAAAACATCTCTAACTTTGTCAAGCATTTCATATCTAAATAATAGATACAAATATCCTGCCGTAGCTTTATCGTCTTTTGATGCATATGCTTTATATAACTCCAAATTCGCTTCAGGATTTTCTGAATTATCAAATAAAACTTCTGCACCTTTGTAGTAATCTTTGCACTCTAAGTTATAGCTATCCATAAAACTTTTAAACATATCCAAACTAAAGCCAAGTTTGTTATCTTTATCATCTTTCACTCTATCAAGCAACTTAAAAAATCTTTCTTTCCCAATATCCTTAGCATACTTTTTTAAAGTAAAAAAATCTTCTGTTTGAATAATTGTATCTAATGCTTTTTGAACAATATCATTTTTATATTTGTCTCTAAAATCAACAACTTTAAGTGCATATTTATTGTCGCTATCAATATGATTGAGTTCATTTTTAATAGCAATAGTATTGTTTTCGCTTAAATGTTTAGCAAATTTAACTTTTTTTAAGTCAACCCATTCTCCACTATTTATTTTATTAAGTGTCGATACTACATCTTTTAATTTATCTGTAGTTTCAAGGTTATCAGTAGTAATAACATCTAGTGTCGAATTTGCTAAAAGACCAATCTTTTTTCGTAAATCTTGATTATTAAATTTAACTTGTGTTGGCTCTTTAATTAAAGACCAATATACTGCTTCATCAACTCTATTTATATCATTTCTAAGCTTCTTGTTTTGAAAAAAAGACTTTGTCCCATAAAATAGAATATGTAAAAATGAAAATATAGCCAATAAAGCAACAGGCAAAGCAACCCACAATGCTATTGGCAAACTTGGTAAATGTATTCCAAAAACATCAAATGAATATGTAGATGGATTTACCATATAAGTAGCAACAGCAACAGCAATTAGAAATAAAACAGATGTAATAACATATAAACCTGCTTTCATAAAGACTCCTTTAGTTTAAAACCCCTTAGCGAGATTTTTTTTCATTGATTTCACGGCATGATATGCAAAATCTTGCAAATGGTTTAACTTTCAATCTTTCGATATTTATATCATCTTCGCACATTTCGCAAATACCATACTTTCCATCTGC
>JALSQB010000202.1 GCA_026985655.1 Campylobacteraceae bacterium
CCAGATACAATTTTTGTTTCCCCTTCAAAAACAGCATTTGGCTCAATAATAATGTTATTTACTTTAACATCACCATAGACTTTTCCGTACGGCATAATGTCAATAACTTCACCTGTAAAATTACCTCGAAACTCCCCAGAAACAAGTAATTTAGCAGCTTGAATTTCACCAGAAACACGCCCACTTTTGCCAACAACTACTTCACTTTGAGAAATAATAACACCTTCAAACTCCCCATTTAAAAGAATGTTGCCTTCACACCTTATCTCTCCTTTCATGTTCGTACCTGGTGTAATAATACTCGCCGAACTCACCGTGCTTGTTTTTTTCTTCTTTCTTCCAAAAAATGCCATTTTATTTTCCTTTATAATAGACGTAATATTTAATATTATATCAGATTATTATTTATCTTTAATGCTTAAGAATGCTTCAACTACATAAAATGAACCAAAAACTAAATATTCTTTATGCTTATCAATATTTTTAAAAGCTTGATACTCTATATTTAAATCTTTTAAAGCATTTTCTAGTAAATTTTGTTCTAATGCTCTGCCTGTTTTAATGGCTATGATTTCAACACTTTGAATGTAAGGTTTAAATGCTTTTAAAATGCTCACATAATCTTTGTCTTCTAAAGTATTATAGACCAATATAGGCTTTTTATTTTCTTTTTTAAGTGCTTTTATTATCGCATTAGCACCCAATAAATTATGTCCTACGTCCACAATAACATTGGGTAAAATACGTTCAAAACGTCCAAATAGATTTACTTTTGCTAGCTCTTGCAGATTATAATTCAACTGAACTCTTTTTAAAGCATAAAGTGCCAATAAAGTATTTTCAAAAAGGTACTCACTCCACGCTAACTTTTGTGTTATTTGTTTTACTGTTTCATACTCTTTAGGAAACAACGCTTTGAAGTTTTTAACGGCATACACCTTGGCTTCTTTCGCTTTAGCAACTTTTTCAGCCACGTCATAGACTTCCTCATAATTTTGTAAAGCAAGAACAAATTCTTTCTCTATTGAGTTTATTTTGGTAGTGGCTATCTCTTCAATGCTTTCCCCTAAAAAATCTTGATGGTCAAGTCCAATAGGTGTAATCACAGAGAGTGCTTTCGTGCAAACATTCGTGGCATCAAACTCACCACCTAGCCCTGCTTCTAATACCATCACTTCTAAATCTTCCATTGCCACAAAAGCCAAAAGAGTGGTGTACTCAAAGTAACTCAAAGCATTACTCACTTCTTCACCTAAAATAGCATAAAGCTTTTTATGGGCTAAATCTAAAGTATCATCAGCAATATCTTCACCATTTATCCAAAGTCGTTCATTAAATTTTAAAATATGAGGTGAAGAGAAATGCCCTACTTTATGACCTGAAGTGTGTAAAATAGAAGCCATAATTCGCCCTGTACTTCCCTTGCCATTCGTGCCTACAATATGAATGGTTAAAGGCTGTTGTAGGTGAGGTTTTAAAAGTGCATAAGCTTTATGCACACGCGTATGGTCTATCTCTTTATAATAAAGAGGCTTCTGCTCTATAAATTTCCAAAACTTATTGTTCATAGCTTAACAATCCTTTAACCGATAAGAAACTAATAAATTCATCTAAAGCTTTAAGTGAACCTTTTTCAATCGCTTTTAAACGTAAATCGGTGGAGATAATGGCTGAAGGACGAATAGGAAATTCAAAACGCCCTAAAATATTTCTTTTTTCAACGCTTTGCCCCTTTTTAAAGGTAAATTCCAAGGTAACTTCTGCTTGATAAAAGACCACATAACCATTTTTATTGTACTGTAACGGCACAAAACGTGTATTTTTATAGACCACAAAAATACTACTGTCGGCATGTTTCTTTTTAGAAACTTTGTTTTTCAAGCGTACTTGAAGTGCTGTATTTAAAGCATCTTTTGTTAAAACTGCATTTTCAGGATCAGCCAAAGAGACATCTACTTCTGTGTAAACTTTTTCACCCATTAATTTTTTTATATAGTGTGATGAGGGTTTATATCCACAAGCTGTAAAAAATATAAAAATTAAAGAAAATAAAAAGAATTTTTTCATGAGGTTTCCTATTGTCTTAGGATTTAAAGATGGTACACCCATCAGGATTCGAACCTGAGACCTTCGGTACCGCAAACCGATGCTCTATCCAGCTGAGCTATGAGTGCAACATTTATGTTGTGAGGTCGGAATTATAGCAAAGAAATCTGTTAATTACAAGGCATTATTAACAGATTCTCTCCAATTATCCGATTTATTTAAATTATGGAACTTTAAAACCATCTCAATAGTTGCTTTGGGGATATTTAATGCACTCTCTATAAGCTCCACATCTGCACCCTCTTCATAGAGTGCTATGATTTTTTCTTTACTATTTTCAGCTGTCACTTCTTCTTTTGTTTCTGAGGGTTCTTCTGCTTTAGGTACATTGACAATCTTTTGTTCTAATACTCTAATGCGTTGTGCTGTCTCGTGTGATTTTGCTTTTTCAAGCACCATATAAAATAAAATCCCTACCACGCCCACAAAAGAGAAGAGTGAGAAAAGAAATTGTAACTGTTCTGTTGTCATTTAAAGTACCTCCAAAATTATTAAGCCTAAAAACATAATACCTAAATAACCATTAACCGTAAAAAAGGCTCTGTCTATTTTGGTAAAATCTTTGTTTACTAAGTAGTGTTCATAAGCTAACATTATGGCTGAAAGTATAACGGCTAATTGTGCAAAAACGCCTAAGTTTGCTGAAATAACAAACAATATCCAAAAAACAATGCTTAATGTGTGAAAAACTTTCGCAATACGCATGGTATTTGTTGCTCCATACTTAGAAGGAATGGAGTGTAAGCCCTGCTCTTTGTCAAACTCTATGTCTTGCAAAGAGTAAAGCAAGTCAAATCCTGCCACCCAAAAGACCACGCCCACAGAGAGATAAATCGACCAAGGGGTGATTTCTGCTAAGACAGCCACCACTCCTGCGATGGGAGCTAAGCCTAAAGAGATACCCAAAATAATATGTGCCAAAGAGGAGAAACGTTTAAAGACGCTGTATCCTCCTAAGATGAGTAAAATAGGAAAGGAGAGCCAAAAGGCTAAAGTGTTAATAAAGTACGCGACCAAAACAAACCCTAGCCCATTTAAAAGCGTTAAAGCCAAAATACTTTTAGCTGAAATTCGCCCATCAACCGAGGGTCTATCTTTGGTTCTAGGGTTAAGTATGTCAATGTCTCTGTCCAGATAACGATTGACCAGCATCGCAAAATTTCGAGCTGTAATGGCTGCTAAAATACCTAAAAAGAAGAGTTTCCACCCAAACCAGCCCTTAGAGGCTACCGTCATAGCAATAAAAATAAATGGCAATGAAAATATAGAGTGTTTAAACATCACCATTTCAGAGAAATTGGCTAAATTTGTTTTTAATTTACTTAACATTATGGGTGAGGAATTTTTAATTTAGAGTTTAAAGACCAAGCAATTACGGCTACTAAAGCACCGATTACATAAGCATTACCAATAATTCCATAAGAGAACAACAAGTAAAGCACCCATTGTAAAATTGCCCCTAAAGGTGTTGGTACACCCTCAAAAAACTTGGTTACTACACCCTCTTCTGATTTCATATTAAACTCAATCAAACGGCGAAGCCCTGCAATAATGTAAGCAATAAAGACCAATCCTAAAATCAGCTGTGTCATTCCAGAAGCATCAGCTGTGATGGCATAATAGAGTAAAAATGATGGCATTACCACAAAAGAGATGAAATCGGCATAAGAATCTACTTGAATTCCAAATTCAGTTGAGAGCTTATATTTTCTAGCCACTTTACCATCGGCAATGTCCAATGCTCCTGCTATCCACGCCAAAATAATTGCCGTAAAAAAATCTCCATGCACAATGAAGTGTATGGCAATAAGTCCTGAAGCAATGTTCCCAAAAGTAATAAGGTTGGCTAAGTTAAAACGGTTGTCTTTGTCAAATAACATATTTGTCTCCTCAATTTAAAAATATAATTTTACCCTAATATGTTACTATTTCAAATGAGATTTAAACAACTTGCCATCATCGGCTCTACTGCATCAGGAAAAACAGCATTGGCTATTGAACTCGCCCATAAAATAAATGCCCATATTTTGTCTTTGGACTCGTTAGCCATTTACAAAGAGATAGACATTGCCTCTGCCAAACCAAGCATTGAAGAGCGACAAGGCATTAAACACTTTGGTATTGATGAGATTTTTCCCAATGAGCCGTTTGATGTGACCACGTTTATAGAGCTATACAAAAAAGCTAAAAATGCGTCCATAGAAGCCAATAAAAACCTGATTATTGTGGGAGGAACAGGGTTTTATTTGTCTGCGTTAATTAACGGAATTTCTGAACTTCCTAGCATTTCACAAGAGGCTAAAGCCAAATCGAAAGAGCAACTTCAAGATTTACAATCGGCGTATGATTTTCTCTATGCTTTAGATGCTAAGTATATGAAAAATATTAAAAGTAGTGATAGCTATCGTATTGAGAAGATGCTTAACCTCTATTTTGAGACCCAATTAAGCCCTAGTGAATATTTTTTAGCCAATCCTCCCCTTGCGACCATTGAAGATAATTTACCCATTTATGAAATAGACGTAAACAGAGAAGTTTTAAGAGAACGCATCAAGAAACGAACTGGGCAGATGTTACAAATGGGCTTAATTGAAGAAGTTTTTTATTTGGAAAAAACCTATACACGACAACCAAACGCTCTAAAAAGCATTGGGATTAAAGAGGTTCTTGCTTATTTTGATGGGGATTATAGTAAAAAAGAGATGCAAGAGAGAATTGTTATTCATACGGCACAACTTGCCAAACGTCAAAAGACGTTTAACAAGTCACAATTTAAAGAGAAAACTTTGCTCCCACTAGAGGAGTTAAGAAATCTCTTACTAGGGGTTTAGTTCTTCTCTTTTCTAAAGTAAAAGAGTCCAAAAAGTGTTCCTAAAAGAGCCATCAATAGAAGACTCCAAGTAGCATTAAGAGAGACAGTACTCTCTTCATAAGGGTCACAATCACAACTCTCTGTACTAACTCCAGCCACATCAGACACCGTAATGGTTACATTTGCTACTCCAGCATCAGCACCATTTGTATTGGTTGCACGGTACTGAATAGGCGTTGGACTTGCATTAAATCCATCTTCAGGTGTAAAGGTAAGCAGACCATTTTCATCAACATACCATTCACCCTCACCATCAACAATCATTCTTTTTCTATCGTCACTTACTCTTGCTGTTCCATTAAAATCTTTAGGGATAATCAACTTAATTGAACTGCTATCGACATTACCTGTATCATTTTTAATTAAATCTAGTGTTACTACTTCACCTACTGGTACGACTTTCGTATCATCGTGTAGTTTAGCATCTAAGACATCAGGTAGTTCATTACTATCTTCATCAGGTAGATTAATACCTGAGATTAATGTGCCTACTGTATCTATCTCTCCATCAGCATCACTATCTGTTCCTCCAATTTCAATAACATCAAGAAGTGCATCTCCATCTGAGTCTAAATCTCTATAGTTATCAATGCCATCATTATCTGTATCTGGTGTAGTTGCAGGAGTTCCTCCGTTATCAGCATCTACAACATCAGCAATACCATCACCGTCACTGTCTGTTTGATTATCAAGAATACCATCTGTATTGTCATCTAGTGAGGCATCTGTTCCACCTTCAACCAAGTCTGAAAGACCGTCATTGTCTGAATCTACATCTTGGAAATCAGGTTTACCATCATTATCAGTATCTACTGGTGTTACTCCATTAGGCACAACATCCATCACGCCATCATGATTTTCATCAATGGTACTATCAATTACACCATTACCATCAGTATCATTCACCAATGCATCAGGATTACTCTCTTCAAGGTCTAAAATTCCATCACCATCAGAATCTAAGTCTAATCTATCTGGGATTCCATCGCTATCTGTATCGAGATTAACAGCCGTAGCTTCTTCAACAGTATCTAAAATTCCATCGTTATCATCATCTAAATCTTCTGCATCAAAGATGCCATCACCATCACTGTCTGTATCGGTAAAGTTCATCGTTACCGTTGCAGGTTCAGATTTAAACCCTGCATCATCAGCTACACTATACGTAAAGCTTACACTTACTTCACCATCTTTAGGGTCAAGCGTTAGAAGTGTATTGTTAAAGTTTTCAATAACCTCACCCTCTTTAAGCTCTTTACCATCATAATAGAGAACTCCTTGTTTTGGTAATGTCTCAATAGTAACCGTTGTTGGTTTTGTTGTTTCATCTTCATTATTGGCAATATCAAGTGCTGGAATAGCCACTTGCTTTATACCATTTGGATTTACTTGCGTTACAGATACATCAGAGGTAACTGGCTGACCATTAACTCCAAAGTTCTGTTTTACTTTGTCGCTTACCCCTACGGCTACTCTAATTTTAGCTGGGTGCGTATATTCCCAATTAGAAGGAAGTTTTTTCTCTACTGATGCTCTTGTATCACTCAATACAATGGTGTAATCACTGTTTGGTACAATTCCAACCTCATCGTTAAATAGGTAATTTCCATATCCATCTACTGGTACAGAAGCAACAACTGTTCCATTTGCATCTATTAAAGTTGCAAATAGATTTAATCCATATCTTGAGGTTAATTTATCGCCATTTATCACAAAGTCACCATTACCATCAACAAATACTTCACCAGAAATAATCAATCCATCAAATGGCATTACTACCTTTGCTTCTTTAGATTCATACCCTGTTACATCAACTGATACATAGTTAAATGTTGTCACAATATCTCCATTATCTGGGTCAATTGTAAATTTATCAGTTTGTACATTTTCAATTGTTTGGTTCGCTTCTACGGCTGTTCCATTGTAATAGAGTGTTCCATTAGTAGGAAGTTTAGTAATTCTCACAGTTGAAGGAACACCATCTTCTCTATCGGCAATCTCTAAAGCTGGTACAGCTACTTGTGTTGTACCACTTGGGTTAATCTGAATAATCTCACGCTTATCATTCGCTGTTGGTCGTGCATTGACAGCAAAGTTCACTTCATTCACATCTACTTCTGCTACGCTTACCTCTATTTGACCATCGGCATTGTCATCAAGCCCTGTATCGGTTCCAATATGTTCTCCATCAGCGTGGTTCCAATCTACTGGAAGTTCTGATGTTGTGGCATTTGCTTGTCTGCTTAAAATTACTCTATAAGCACTGTTTGGAACAATACCATCTGTACCATCAAATCCATAAGAGCCATCAGCTTCTATTGGCATCGTTGCCATCACTGTTCCATTGGCTTCTAAAAGTGTCACATAGAGTTTTGTACCATTAATCTCTGCTATTTTAGTGCCATCTACTGTGCCATTATGGTCTCCATCGTGAAAGATATTTCCATTAAT
>JALSQB010000203.1 GCA_026985655.1 Campylobacteraceae bacterium
CCTCCTCTTGTGTTGAGATTAAGCATCAAAATCTCAATGCCCTGTCAGCTAAAGAGCGAACCAAACTTATTAACTACGTTCCTGCTAAACTAAGCATATTTGACGAATACATTACGCTCAATGAGTACTTAAACCTAAGCCGTTTACACTCACTTTTAGAGGCTAAAAACCTCTTAAAACTCTTAAACTTAGAAGCCCTAAAAAACAAATCATGCCAAAGCATGAGTTCAGGAGAGCAACAACTCACCATGTTGGCTTCAGCTATTTTGCACAATGCCAAAATAACTATATTTGATGAACCTACAGCCAATTTAGACCCCCAAAAGAGCCGAGATATTTATTCACTTTTACACTCCAATATCTTTCAATCTAAAATTATTATCACCCACGATTTAAATCTAGCCCATAAGTTAGCTTATGACGTGATGTATATTAAAGATGGCTATGTAGATTTTTTAGGAAGCTCTAAAAACTTTTTTGAAGAGCGTAATTTAAGTGAGTATTTTGGGACTTCAGTTCAAAAAGTTAATAATACTATTATGGTAAATTTATGAGATATTTAATTTTTATTTTAGCCCTAAGCATCATAACCCTAGCCCCATTTTTTGGACAAGTTCCCATAGAGCTAAATAATCTTACGAATGACTCAACTATGGACTTCAAACTCTTTTGGGATATTCGTTTACCTCGTGTTATTTTAGCCTTTTTTGCAGGAGGAATTTTGTCCTTAGGAGGGCTTATTTTTCAATCGCTTTTTAAAAACCCTATGTCCACGCCTTACACACTTGGGGTGGCGAGTGGTTCTACCCTTGGGGTAGCTTTTGCCATTGTCTTTGGGTTTAGCTCTTTGCTCTCTTTTTTTGGATTTTTAGGGGCATTAATGACGGTCATTGTGCTGTTTACTTTGACACTTAAGCTCAAATCTTATGAAACCAATGCCCTACTCTTAGTGGGAATTGCTTTGGCATTTTTCTACAATGCCACGCTGATGATTTTGTTTTACATAAGCGATGAGTCACAAAGTTTTGAGATTATTCGTTTTACAATGGGCTCAGTTGATGTGGTGGGCTTAGAGCATACTTTGCCCATTGTTGTAGCCTCTTTAGCCCTACTCTTACTTAGCCTAATCTACAAAAAAGCATTAAAGCTTTTGCTCACTTCTAATGAGTATGCCTATCTAAAAGGGGTAGAGGTTAAAAAGGTCAATACCATTTTACTCGTTGCTGTCTCGGTAGCAGTAGGAGTTTGTGTAAGTTTAACAGGCCCCATTGGATTTGTGGGATTGATTATTCCACACATCATCAAAACGATTTACAAGAAATCGGCTGAACAACTTATGATACCTATCTTTTTTTATGGGGGAGTTTTTTTAGTTGTGAGTGATTTAATTGCCAGAAACTTAGGGACAAATACCGACATTCCCATTGGTATTGTAACTGCTTTTTTGGGTGGTCCATTTTTTATTTATTTGATTATAAAAAGAAAATAATTTGAGATTTTAAATTATAATTCTCACCTAAAAGGTGAGAATAGAAAAGAAGTAAAAGCTTACTTCTTAATGCCTTCAAACTTAGAGACAGCGGCTGCAACTGTTAAAGTTGAAGCTTGTGCTTT
>JALSQB010000204.1 GCA_026985655.1 Campylobacteraceae bacterium
TTTCGTGCTTCTGGAGGTCTAACCGTGTAACCAGATATTCCAGCAATGCGTTCTTGCTCTCCTAAGAGGTAAAGCATTTCGGTTGTTTCGTCAGTTAAACAAACAATTTTTTTAGGGTAATAATCTAGCATAATCTCTTATCTTTATGGTTTTTTATTAAAGTATTTAGAAGTATAACCCATTTTGTATTACTCGCAAGGGTGGTTCCTCTAAATAAGGCATATATAAAAACAATATAATTTATGATAATATATTGAATTACATTATACTAAGGATAAGAATGACATTTAAAAAAAAGGGATTTCTCTTAATTCTCACACTCATTTTGGGAGCTTGTGCTAACCAAGCTAATATTCAAAACAATAACACAAGACAGAGTACACAATCATCTTCTACAAGTAATTACAAATTTTATCCTTTTAAATCAGGTATTGTAAAATTTAAAAACTATCATAATGATTCTATTGCATGGGATGATTGGGGAAGAAAACTTTATCAAACGCATGATAATGAAGCCATGATTTCTGATAATGGTACACAATATAAAATTAACCATAGCTCTAAGAAAATAATGAAGATGAGAGACCTTATGCTAGATTATTTAATTGTTGCAAACAAAGACTTAAGTGCTTATTATGTGGACAAAGAGGCATTAGGTGCAATCGTTAAAGGAAAACAAACGCAAAAGGTTGCAGGACTTACTTGTAACATTTGGGTAGATGAACTCCCTTACCCTTCAGAAAGATATTGTCTCTATAAAGATTTAATTCTCCTCAAAAAAGAACTTTATTCTTCAGAAACTAAGAGCTGGCGTATTGAAAGAGTAGCAACGCTTGCCAAGTTTAATAGCTCCATAAATTCTAGCTTATTTACTCAAATTCCTCCTTATCCTGTTAGAAATATGGAAAAGGAGATTAGCAATGAAGCAGAACATAGACTTATGAGAAATGATGTTTATGTGTATAAAGATGCTTTAGAAGTTGCTGAAAAAGTCAAGCAAAGAGGTATGCGTCATAAAAAGAAGGTTCAATCTTATCAGCAACATAATAAAGATCTAATTGAGCGTTATCATAATAACCCTGTAAATAGCATTGTACAAAAAAGACCACAAATAAAATTTATTAAAGATAATTTAGAAATATTAAAACAAGAGATAGTAAAAGGTAACGGTGTAAAACTCAATGCACTTTCTAAGTTTTATCCGATTACAAATCTTAATGCATGGAAAGTTTTATTGAAGAAGAACTACCAAAAAATTTTTGCATATACTGGCAATGGTAAAAATAAGTATATAGAAAATATTAATGATATAATTTTCCGATTGACCATATTTGATTCGTCTCAGTATAGACCTTACGATGGTACAAAAGGTACAGTTGTTACACCCATTTAGGTGAATGAATATAGATGAATCTGCACCCTTTTTTGCTTTTCTCACGTCCAAGAGTGTCTAAACCCTATGATGAATGCTTTAAAGCCACAAGAGAAAGAGATACTAGAGCTTACACAGCTTCAAGAGTATAGTCTAAAAGAAGTAGCCACACTCAAAAGCATACCTCTAAATACAGCAAAATCTCAACTTTTTAGAGCCAAAAAGGCTTTGGCATCTCAG
>JALSQB010000205.1 GCA_026985655.1 Campylobacteraceae bacterium
AAAAGCTTTTTTGAATTTTTTTGAGAGTGTGTTAAATAGCATAATAAGTAAAACAGTGGACATAAGTGCTGGGAAAAACCAAAATATTCTAAATCCTGTTTCTAGTTTTAGGAGTGCTGAAGTTCCAATTGCCCATGAAGTAAGTGCCGATAATGGATTGAATTGATGTTCTAAAAGGCTATAGGCTATAAAAGAGAGTAAAAAAAAGAAGGTATAGGGAAAATAGATACGCCATAGATTTTTTTTAATATTTTTAAATGTTAAAAGGTCTTTGTTGAACAAAAAAGGTAAAAGTAAAAAAGAGACGACATGAAAAGAGTAAAGGCTAGAATGTAGTCCATCATGGGTATGAAATATTTGAGAAATATGCCCAAACACAATAAGAAGAATGAGCAGACCTTTTAATCTGTTGGTATGCTCAAAGGTTAAAACATTAGAGTTCAACTTCATGCCATGCTTGGGTATTACATTCTCTGTATGATGTAAGTGCTTGATCTACTTCATATGACCAATGTAATACAATTGGGTGAATGGTGGCTGTTTTATGGGTTTGGCTGTAAATATCAACGCCTAATCTTACCCTTTGATACTCATGGAACTCTTCTGAAAAAGAGACAAAAAGAACATCAGCATCAGATTTTTGGTGCAGTCTATCATTGGCAAATTTAGCAACCATGTCTAAAAAGCTTGTTAAAATGAGTCCACAACGTGGAATAATTTTTCCCTCATCATTGACAAATCCTGCTGCTAAATCATGTTGATATTCATCATTTTTTAAAAATGCTTTACCATCAACATTGATAAAACTATCAGCAAGTTTTTCATTTTTCTTAAGTGCTTTAAAGGCTCTGTTTTTTAAGTTTCTTTCAGAAACCATTTTAATGGATTCAGCACGAATATATTTTTGACCTTCCACCATCTCATCTATAAACTCTTCAGCAGAAACCATCGCATCTTCATCTAAGTTATTAAGTAAAATAGTAGGAATAATTTTAAATTTATGTTGATGCTCTTGAATAATTTCTCGACAAAGTTCGTTGGAAAACGTCATATTTCTTTTTGCCCATGCTTTGTTTTTCTCTTCTAAGGGTAAAGAGAAATGTGCAATCTCAAGGACAATAACCATGGGTGTCTTTCGATTGATTAACTGTTTATTAATTAACTCTTTTATGGCTACTAGCTTATTGCTAGCCCACTCCTCATAGGGGATAGTTGGGGCAACATAGTTCTTGTCATTGACGGGTGCGATACAGACTTCCATGTATAATTCCTTAGTTGTTTTTTTGAAAATTTTCATACCAAAGTTGAAAGATGAAAATTCTCCATAATTTATATTTGTAAGCATCATTACCTGTGTAAAATTGATCACGAATATTTATAATAGAAGAAGTATAAAAGATATTATCTTTATCTAGCCTTTTTTCATTAATTTGTTCGTGTAAAATTTCTTTAAGTTCTTTTTTCATCCACGCATCAAAAGGAATAGCAAAGCCTGCTTTAGGACGTTCAATAAGCTCTTTAGGAATGTATTGGTACGCAATCTCTTTTAAAAGATATTTTTTTATACCATCTTTAATTTTAATGGAGGCGGGTACCTGT
>JALSQB010000206.1 GCA_026985655.1 Campylobacteraceae bacterium
AATCTTTAGGCAATGATACAGAGATAGAAGTCTATTGTAAAGATAAAAATATTCCTTTGAATAATGATGATTAACATAAAACCACCCGTAGGTCGGGTTGCCCTCATCCCGACACAAGCCCAAACAAGCAATAAATTTAATCGTTCAAATAAAAATCAATATGCCAATATTTTTGCTTTTATCCAACGCCTATTTAATGGTGCGATGGCAATCGCCCCCTACGAATTTTGAAGGAAATAAATGACTAAACAGATAAACACCCTAACCAAAAAAACAGGCTCTCTATCAGCCATACTTGCACTACTTTTAGCCCTATTAATAGGCTACGATGCCATGATGAGGTATCTGTTTTCAGCAGGGTCGATTGCTTTGCAAGAGGTGGAGTGGCATCTGTTTGATGTTATTTTTCTCTTTGGACTCTCTTATGCTTTAAAACATGATAAGCATGTGCGTGTGGACATCTTTTTTTCGTCCTATGGGAAAGAATCAAAAGCCTTAGTTCAGATATTTTCAATGCTCTTTTTGCTCATACCTTTTGCCCTGTATTTTCTCAATGGGGCGTATGATATGACCTTACAGTCGTATGTGCAAAATGAAATCTCTTCAGACCCTGGAGGCTTAAAATCGCGTTGGCTCATTAAAGGGGTGCTATTTTTAGCCTTTGTCTTGTTAATTTTACAAGCATTAATTGAAGTTATAAAAGCCTATAAGAGCTTAAATTCTAAGCGAAATCTTTTGTTGGGTTTTGCGATAATTATTTCATTTTTGGCTTTCTCTTCTCTTAATTTAGCCTTTTGGATAGACCCTCTTTGGCTTATGTTTCTTTTGACATTAGCTTTACTTATGACAGGCTTTCATGTGGCATTTGTTTTTGCAGGGGTGGCGTTGTTTTTCGCTTCTATTTCTGATGAATTGGGGCTAGAAGTTTTAGATATGTTACCTTACCGTGTCTATGGAATTATGGGGAATATTACGCTTATGTCTGTGCCGTTGTTTGTCTTGATGGGTTTAATTTTAGAGAAGTCTAAAATGGCAGAAAACCTTTTACTCTCTATGGGCAAACTCTTTGGAGGTGTGCGTGGAGGATTAGCCATTTCGGTGGTTGTGGTTGGGGCGATATTGGCTGCGAGTACAGGTATTGTAGGGGCATCGGTGGTGATGATGAGCCTTATTGCTTTGCCTTTGATGCTTAAACATAACTACTCACCACAACTGGCAACGGGGGCTATTGCAGCATCTGGGACATTGGGGCAGATTATTCCTCCGTCTATTGTGTTGATTGTCTTGGGGGACCAAATGCATTTGAGTGTGGGTGATTTGTTTAAAGCATCAGTAGTACCTGGACTGATTTTAATTGCTTTGTATATACTCTATATTTTGATTTATGCTTACTTGAACAAAGAGGTAGCTCCTGCGATTGTCAATGATGAGCCTTATGGAAAAGTGGTGTTTGAAGCGTTTAAAGTTATTACCCCACCTTTGGTTCTCATTGGCGTTGTGCTAGGGTCAATTTTTGCAGGAATTGCTTCGCCTACTGAATCAGCAGCCATTGGGGTTTTAGGGGCATTGCTTTTAGCATTTTTAAATGGTCAGTTCTCTTTTGCTTTGCTCAAATATGCCTCTACTGAAACGGTAAAATTGACCTCTATGATATTTATGATACTCATTGGTGCAACGGCTTTTTCATTGGTCTTCAACGAACTCGGTGGCGATGTAATGGCGATGCAATTTTTTCAAGAGGAAGTCGGGAGTAAGTGGGTATTCATACTCTTAGCTATGGCACTCATCTTCTTTTTAGGCTTTTTTATCGACTTCATAGAGATAGCTTTTGTGGTTGTGCCTATTTTAGTGCCAATTTCCCACGCTTTTGGCATTGACCCCATTTGGTTTGCAGTACTCATTGCTTTAAATCTACAAGCATCATTTTTAACGCCACCTTTTGGTTTTGCACTCTTTTACCTCAAAGGAGCTGCTGGAGATTTGGTTACGACAAGGCAAATTTATAAAGGGGTATTGCCTTTTATTGGCTTACAGCTTTTGGCGTTGCTTATTATTGTATTATTCCCTGATTTAATATATCTGTTTGGAAAGTAGGAGAAAGATTTGGAAAATATTAAAATAGAATTGAAGTTAGATAAGCTGGAAAGTTTAGAGTATTATGCAAAGCTCTTAAATAAAGATATTAACACTATGTTAGATGAAGCCTTAGAGCGTTATTTTGTGGAGGAGCAAGAGAAGCTCATCGCCAAGGAGCAAAACGCTACAAACCTTGACTATGATGAGTTTTGGGGTGGGGTTGATTTAGAGGATTAATTGAGGGCATTGTCTTGAAGTGGGGTGAAAATTTCATCATCAATATAGTTGTGGATTGAACCTCTTAGTTTTCCTCCCTCAAGGGTTTTGATGTTTTTGACGGTTATCTCTCCTGTAATTGAGCCATTACTGCCTATGATGAGGAGTTCAGAAGCAATTACCTTACCTCTAAAAAGACCATTGACAATAATATTTTTACCTTTCATAAGCGTGACATTGACTTTGGCAATACGCTCTAGTTTAATCTCCTCTTGTGCTTCAATTGTTCCATTGGCGACACCTGCGATTAATACTTTTTTGACTTGAATCTCTTTAGATACCGAACCATTGGGCATAATTTCTAAAGTAGAACAATTAACAGAGCCATTGAGCCAACCATTGATGATGACATTTTTTGCCTTAATTGTGCCATTAACAATACCATCTTCTCCAATGACAACAGAATTAACCTCAATATTGCCTGTAAAAATTCCTTCAATCTGTACAGCTCCCTCTCCTTTAAGATTTCCCTCTAGTTCCATCTCTTTGGTGATAAGTGTATTTGTAAGTGTTGGTATTGTTACTTTTTGGTTTTTGTTCTTTCCCCTAAACATATTTTTGATTCCTTAGCTAGTCTATTTTTGAAAAAAATATTATAATAGATAATTATAAAAAAATGGTTAATAAATATTTTTACATATTTTAATTTGTTTAAAATAAAATTAAATAAAAACAGTAGAAAAAATAACATTCTTTTTTTTTTGCTATTTTTAGTTAGCATAATCATTAAATCATAAAAAAGGCTTTAAAATGGGACAAACTAAAGAACTCGACCAAATAAATGTTATTCAAAATGCACTGAGTGAATATGTAGGATTCACTTCTTCTGAAAAAAAATATTGTAGTGAAAATTTAGTAGAGTGGGTTTCAGAAGATGAAACTTTAAATCTATTAATTTCTAAATTTGAAGACATCTCCTTAGATGCTCGACCATTTCTTCAAGAAAATGGTCTTTTAGCTTAGTCTAAATTTACTTTTACCATCTCTTCTTTTGGTAATTGTAACAAGAGTGGCTTTTTTTCTTCTTGAAGCCACTTAACTACTTCAACAATTTTATCTTCATTCATAGCAGTACAGCCAGCTGTACCTTTTCCACTTGGACTTTTAATGTGTATAAAGATGCAAGAACCTGCTTGGGCTATTTTTTGTGGATTATGATTGACGACAATACCATATTTGTAAAGTTCATTTTTAAGCCTCATGTGTTCAAAACTTCTGTAATCTTTTTTAACTTTTGTTGAATCAATAATTTGATTATACCATTGGGAAGTCGAATCATCAACGCAGTGGTCAGTTGTTTTATAGACAGCATAAGGAAAGTGCATCGCAAAGTCTGTTGGACGGTATCCAAAAGCATTTTTTAATGAAAAAAGACCTGCAGGTGCTTTTCCATCACCCTCTTTTTTGAGATACTTAGCCTCTTTAGGTGTGGTGTGTAGCCCTTTTCCCCAACCAAGACCATTGCGTCCTATAACAACCGTAATTGGCTCTCCCACTTTGTGCCAATGCTGTTTGCTTTTTTCATAACGTTGTAGAGTTCCATCTTTACTTGACCAATTATGGGT
>JALSQB010000207.1 GCA_026985655.1 Campylobacteraceae bacterium
TTTAATGGTTGGGGGGCATTACTTTTAGGCTTAATTGTGGTGGCACTTGATGCCCATGTAATCGAAGGAGAGGCTATTCTCCTGCTGATTAAATCTATTTTCTATAATTTTTATTCACTTATTATTTTAGTCATAGTTTTTTTGAGCATTCTATTTGACATCAATATTGGTGCTATGAAAAATTCTAAATCTGTACCCTATGTTGAGCGAGATGTAAAAAAAGGAGAAGTGCGTTCTGTTTGGGTAATGGTTTTACCTATTTTAGTGCTTATTTTCATGGTGCCAATTTCTCTTTACTACACAGGAAAAGGTGACATTTTAAAAGGTTCTGGTTCAACTTCTATTTTTTATGCGACCATTGTTACACTTATGTTTTCTTATGTCTATTATGTGGCGAAAGGTTATTTAAGTCATAAAAAGTATTTTTCTGCTTTTTATGAAGGCATAGCTGAGATGATTCCTATTGTACTCATTTTACTTTTGGCATTTTTTATTGGAGACATTATTAAAGAGCTTGGAACAGCAAACTATATTGCTAGTGAGATTAAAAGTGCATCAGTACCTATTTTTCTTTTACCTTTGTTAGTTTTTTGGGTAGCAGGCATAACGGCATTTTCCACAGGAACTTCGTGGGGAACGTTTTCCATTATGATGCCCATTGCCTTAGGATTAGCAGGAACATTTGATTTAAACATTGCGTTGATGATAGGGGCAGTCGTTTCAGGAGGAATTTTTGGCGACCATGTCTCCCCCATATCGGACACCACCATCATTAGCTCCATGGCAACAGGTTGTGACCACATAGAACATGTACGCACACAGATGCCTTATGCATTGATTGGTGCATTTTTGGCTTCCTTGCTCTATTTGTTATTTGGGTATTTAAATTAGATCACTAAAAATTAGTAAGTAAAATATATCTGAATATTTTGCTTATTTCGCTAAAATACGTCCAAAGGATAGCCATGAAAAAATTATTTTATTTACTGCTTTTATTAACAACTTTTCTTTTTTCTAATAACTCTTGTATATCGTGTCACAAGGGCATAGAACACATAAGAGATAATAGTTCAAAAATGATGAAAGAGATTTTTGAAAAAGCCGAAGAGGCAGGGGCTAAAGGCAATGATTGTGTGGTTTGTCATGGGGGAAATCCTAATGCTTCTGACAAAAATTCTTCTCATAGAGGAACACTCAAATATTTTTTAGACCATAAAGGACCTAAAGATTTCTATCCAAGTCCTACAAGCCAATGGATAAACATTAACACTTGTGGAATGTGTCATGCTGAACAGGTTAAAGCTCAATGGAACTCACTTATGAACACCGAAGCTGGGAAAATTCATGGGGCATTGTGGTCGTTTGGAAAATCTGATGGCTATAATCATACCGAATCAAATTATGATGCGAACAATACCCACGCACGACTAGGAACAAAAACTTATCAAGAATATATGAAGATGCTCTCTCAAAAAGAGCCACAAGCTTTTCCTAAAAAATCTAAAAAAATTGCCAAAGCACCCACAGCTGATGAGATAGAAAAGGACCCTTTACTCTCGGTTTATACTTATTTAAGACAAGAGTGTTTGCGTTGTCATACAGGAGGAAAAGGTAGAAGTAGAAGAGGAGATTTCCGTGGAATGGGGTGTGCAAGTTGTCATATTCCTTACTCTAATGAGGGCTTTTATGAGGGAAATGACTCCCAAATTTCACACAGTGAAGCAGGGCATATGCTAACCCATCAAATCCAATCTTCGCGTAAAGTTAAAGTCAATATTCACGGTACGCACTACTCTGGTGTGCCTGTGGAGACGTGTACCACTTGTCATAACCGTGGTAAACGTATAGGGGTAAGTTATCAAGGTTTAATGGAAACTGCTTATGGAGCAACTTTTGATGCCAGTGGAAATCAACAACCTAAACTGCATACAAAACGCTATTTGCACTTAACGGAAGATATTCATTACTCTAAAGGAATGCTCTGTCAAGATTGTCACACTTCAAACGACATGCATGGTGATGGTTTTATGACAGGGGCAAATCTTGGGGCAGTGGAGATTGAGTGTCAAGATTGTCATGGAACAACCAAAAAATACCCTTGGGAGTTGCCATTGGGGTACTCTGATGAATTTGAATTAAAAGCAAAAACTGGCAAGGCTAGAGGAACGACCAAAACTTTAGCAGAGTATTTAAAAAAAGGGGCTATTCCTAGCGATAAGGGCGATGGATTTTTACTCTCAGCTCGGGGTAATCCTCTGACTAAAGCAGTGCGTCATGGTAATAAAGTGATGATGCACTTAGCCTCTGGAAAAGACATTGAACTCAAACCTCTTAAGTATTTAAAAGAGCAAAAAAAGTTGTCTAAAAAAGCCTTGGTCGCCATGGATAAGATAGAAGCACACACTGACAAGCTAGAGTGTTACACATGTCATGCGACATGGGCTCCTCAATGTTATGGTTGTCATGTCAAAATAGACTATTCAAAGGGTAAACAAAACCCTGATTATTTGGCAGCTTCACACGCCCATGATATTCATGGTCAAACAGGAGAAAAGAGCCTTAAAGATTTTTTAGTAGATGGAAAAGTGACTGAAACACGCTCTTACTTACGTTGGGAAGACCCAGCATTAAGCGTCAATGGGGAGGGGCGAGTTTCACCGACCATTCCAGGGTGTCAAACAACCATTACGGTTATTGGTAAAGATGGGAAAGCCTTACTTCAAAACCACATTGTTAAAATTCCTAATGTAGAGGGAGCAGGAAAAGAGGGGCAAAATGCCATTACCATGTCACAAGTAAACCCACATACTATTAGCAAAAGGTCACGGACGTGTGAATCATGTCATACCTCTAAAAAAGCTTTAGGTATGGGCATTGAGGGTGGAAAATATTTTGCAGATCAAAGCAAGACGAGCATAGTTGATCTTATGACAGCTGATGGTAAAGTTTTACCTAAAAAAGTAGATGAACAAATTCCTGCCATTGCTAATCTAAAGCATGATTACTCCGTCATGGTCGATGAAAATGGAACACAAGTACAAACGGTTGATAACCATTGGAAATTAGCCAATCCTTTATCTAAAAGGCAACGTGATATACTTGACCGAGAGGGTGCGTGTTATGCTTGTCATCAAAACATTCCAGAGGGTGATTTAGCCATTTCAGCAATGAACCACATGGCAAACATGGCAGGGGTAGAGATAGACAAAGAAAAACATGGTGAAATCTTAAGTAAAGTCGTCAAAATATCGGCTTGGGTTCAAGTGGGCGTGCCTGTTTTACT
>JALSQB010000208.1 GCA_026985655.1 Campylobacteraceae bacterium
ATTTCAGCTGGTTTTTCATCGGCACTAAAAGGTGGTGTTCCTTGTGGGATAAAACGGCTTAAGAGAAATGCTGTTACACCCCACCCTAAAAAAGCAGCTGGAAAGAGAAAGAGAAACTCTGTAAATTCAGCTTTTCCATCTACCCACACCATAAGAGTTGTAATATCACCAAAAGGTGACCACGCTCCTCCTGCATTGGCAGCGACTACAATGTTAATGGCTGAAGGAACTAAGAACTCTTTGTTCTCTTTGTCGATGGTTAAAAGTACCGTTGAAAGAATAAGAGCTGTTGTTAAGTTATCTGCAATGGGTGAGATGAAAAAGGCTAAAAGTCCTGTAACCCAAAACAACTTAGTGTAACTATAACCTTTAGAAACTAAGTTATAACGTAATGCAGAAAAAACCCCTCGGTCAATCATCGCTTCAATGTAGGTCATTGCCACAAATAAAAAGAAGAAAATTCCAGAAATTTCAACAATTAACTCATCAACAGAGTGTTCAAGTATCTTACCATCTAAACCATTGAGGCTAAAATAAAGCCCAATAAGCATAAAGATACCCGTTCCTGCTAAAAGTGCTGGTTTTGCTTTGTTTATTCGATATTTATCTTCAGTAGCAATAAAATAGTAACCAATAATAAAAATGGCTAAAGAGACCCACCCGACCCAAGTCGTGGCTAAGTGTAATTGTTCGTGCATTGTTTCTCCGATGAAAGGGCTAAATACCCTTAGAATTATTTTGATTATATTATAGTAAAATAACTATTATAAGCAAAGAAAAAAGTAGTTAAGAAGTTTGTATTTTTTTGTATGTGTAAGTTTGAGTAAGAAGAGAGAGAAATATTAAAAGATGGGAAAACCCATCTTTAAAAAAGCTTATGCAGGTACTACAGAAACTCTTTTTTTACCACGTGCAACGTTTGAGAATTCAACAACACCTTCAATAAGTGCGAATATTGTATGGTCTTTACCCATTCCAACACCTGTACCAGCATGAACTTTTGTTCCTCTTTGTCTAATAATGATATTACCAGGGATTACTGCTTCCCCACCATATTTTTTAACGCCCAGTCTTCGACCAGCTGAATCACGGTTGTTCTGTGTAGAACCTTGACCTTTTTTGTGTGCCATATTCTGCTCCTTATGCTATAGATGTAATTCTAACTCTAGTAAAGTCTCTTCTGAAACCACGTTTGAGTTTTGAATCTTTTCTTCTTCGTTTTTTGTAGATGATAACTTTTTTATCTCTACCCTCATTAATCACTTCACCTTTAACCACAGCACCCTCTACAAAAGGAGTTCCTACAGTTAATTCACCGTTGTCTAATGCTAGAACTTCTTTAAATTCTACCGATGCTTTTGGTTCAAGACTCATTTTATCAAAACAGATGATGTCACCCTCTTGAACTTTGAATTGTTGACCACTTGCTTTAATGATTGCGTACATTGCAAACCCTTCATTAATTATTGTTTGGAAGATATAAAAAATCTCCTGCTTTTAAAAAGTTTGAGATTATATCTAAAACAGTTTTAATTCTCTTTTAAAAGCGTATCGAATTCTGTTAAATTGTAATAGTTAGTATCTTTTAACTTGAACTTTATTATTAGAATGCTATGATATAAGTCACAAATTACAACAAAAGGAACTCTTTTGAAAAAACTAGGTTTTATCATTATTCCCGCACTATTCTTACTTTACATTGTAGGTGATACTTACTTAAAATTAAATCACTCAAGCTTATGTCATTCAACAGGGTGTGAACTTGCCAGTGCCTTATTAAATTTTGATGCTATCTATTTAAACTATTTTGGTATCTTTGCAGCATTATCTATTTTACTACTTGGTATTTTAAGTTATAAAAAAGTTATTCCAGAAGTTCTTTTCTTTATTGTACTTATCTCATCACTTTTATTTGAAACCATTATGTTAGGGTATCAATTCTTTGCTTCACCAGAGATGTGTAAGTTTTGTATGGGGATTTACGGATTCTTAGCAACTATTTTATTGACCTCTTCACGTAAATACTTTACAATGGTTATTCCTGCTGTTATTGCTCTGCTTATGGCACTCTCATTTTTAGCCATTCCTAAAGCCTCTGCATTTGTAACTAAAGATGGTACCTATTTAATTCAATCACCTACTTGCCCACACTGTAAAAAGGTAAAAGAGTACATGCATAAGAACAATATTGATTTTACTAAAATAGATATTCAAGATATTGAAGCACAACACTTTGCAACGTTCTTAAACTTTAATACCATTCCAATTCTTGTTGTCAAAGAGGGAAAAAATATTACCATTATTAATGGTGACCAAGATATTATCGATTCTTACGAAACAAGCAGTAGCGACACAGTAGAGATTGAAGATAGTGTCAGTATCAATACTTCATTTAAAGCCGTAGAAGAAGCAGGTTGTGGTTTTGCCAGTTTAAATAGTATGGGAACGGAAAAAGAGAGTGACTGTACTAAAGAGTAGTCACTACTTTTTAATTAATAGACTTTTTCGATATAATAACGCCAAAATACAATATGGAGATCCAATTTGACAATTGATGACGTAAAAAAAGAACTTAGTAGTGATGAACAGATGTTAGCTTCAGCTTTTAAAGCTGAAAAACTATATAAAAAACATAAATTAAAAATATTTGCGATTCTGGGAATTACCATTGCTTATTTTGGAGGAACAGCCATTATGGACAAAGTTGCTCAAAGTAAAAAAGAGAGTGCTAACAGTGCCTATTTGACACTCTCTAAAGATGCAAAAAACAATGATGCTTTAAATACATTAAAAACAGATAATCCAGCACTCTTTGAACTCTATTCCTATCAAAATGCTGTAAAAAATGCAGATAAAGCCACCTTAGAAACTTTAAGCAAAAGTAAAAATGAAATTATTGCTGACTTGGCTTCTTACCATTTAGCTGTTATTTCGGGTACGTCTAGTGATTCCAAGTTAAATGCTGAGGTTTCAAAAGTTTATAATGCTTCACTTTTAATCAAAGAAAACAAAATAGAAGAGGCACAAGAAGAGCTTGAACTTATTCCTGAAACATCTCCTGTATATAATATTTCAAAAATGATTAAACATTATGGAATAAAAGGTTAATCATGCTAAAAAAAATGCTACTTGCCTCAACGCTTGCAACAACTCTTTTTATAGGGTGTTCTAATAAACAATATTATGAACCTCTAAGTACTTCTAGCCTCTCTAGTACAAGTATGGGTGATGAGCTTATTCACTACTCAAGAGATGGTGCAACTTTGGCAAGTGGGAAAGTTTTAACAAAAAAACAAATGGTAAATTTAAAACTAGAAAAGGGTTTTTACTTTATTAACAACACTAATAATGTAGCCATTACTGCTGACTTACAAGGTAACTGCCAAATTGTAACACAAAAAGGTGTTGTAAACGCTACAAAATTTTCAGCACCCCTAGTAGCAGGAACAATCATTGGAAAACAGTTGGTCTATGTTTTACAAAACAACCATTATGGTGTTTATGATTTCTCTCAAAAGAAAATTGTTTACAGTAACAATTCAAACAAAGCCTTTGCCATCGATTCACGTATTGCAAACCCTTTACCTGTCGATAATCTTGTGGTTATTCCTACCCTTGATGGAAAACTAACTATTTTAGATTTAACGACCTTTAAAACTGCTAAAGAGATATATGTAAGTACCGAAACCTCTTTAAATAATATTATTTTTTTAAACAAAGTAAACAACACCCTCATTGCAGCTACCCCAAACAAAGTACTCTCTATTTCAGCCAGTGGGAAAAAAGAGTTAGATACATCTGTTTCTGAAGTTGCGATAGAGGGTCAATATGTATTTGTTTTTGCAAAAGATGGAAGAATTTTAAAACTAAATGATGCACTCTCCATTGTCTCTGAAAAAAAGTTTAAATTTGCACATTTTTCTGTTGCTTCAGTGGGTAAAGAAAAAGTTTATGCTTTAGACAAGCAAGGTTATTTGATTGTGGCAAATCACTCTTTGAGCAAACATAAAGTTTATAATCTTTCTGAGATTAACTCTTATGCCTTTGTCTCCAATGAAACCCTCTACTTCGATGGAGAAAGTATCAACTTAAATAGCCTAAGCTATGAGTAGTTCAACACTACTCGTTGCTTTTAAAGAATACTTACACATCAACAAAGCACTTGAAACAAACACGATAAAAAGCTACCTTTCAGACCTTCGCCAATTTGAAACCTATTTTAAAGAGCAAAATATTTTAAAGCTCAAAAGTATTGATATTTTCTCTTTTTTAAGTCAATTTGAAAACAAACGAACACTCAACCGAAAACTCTCCTCAATCAATGCTTTTTATGACTTTTGCCATAAACTTGAATTTACAAATATAAATCTCAACATACCTATGGCAAAAGTTCCTAAAGATTTACCTAAATATCTCTCTTTTGATGAGATACAAACAGGATTAAAAACAATTGACCGTACAAAACTTTTAGGACTTAGAGATTATGCTCTAATTTTATTTCTTTATGCTTCAGGTTGTCGTGTTTCTGAAGCAATCTTAGCTAAAAGGGAAGACTTAAATATAGAAGACCCCAACAATGCTTGGTTAAAAGTTCGTTTTGCAAAAGGACAAAAAGAGCGTATGGTTCCCCTCGCACCTATTGCCGTTGAAGCACTTCAAGCCTATTTAAATGAAGCCAGTATGCAAAGTGCCTACCTTTGGTTAAACTATAGAGCCGAACCCTTAAGTCGAATATCTGCTTACAAAATAACCAAATCATATCTCAATGTCTCGCCTCATGTATTGCGACACTCTTTTGCTTCAGCACTCATCATTGGTGGTGCAGATTTACGTGTAGTACAAGAGTTATTGGGGCATTCATCTTTAGAAACTACCCAAATATATACCCACATAGAGAAAAAGCATCTAGCACAAACGGTGAATAGCTATCACCCTTTAGCATAACATTTAAAATTAGGAAAAATATGAAAGAGATAGTAGATTTTTTACAAGAAAAAAACTTAGTGTTTAAATCACTTGTACCCATTGAACTCAAAGCTTTAGGTTCACGCAAAAAAATAGCCATCTACTTAGGGGTAGATTTAAAAAAATATTATGCCTCTATTTTTCATATTGAAAAAAAAAGTAGAATTCTCAAAAAAGAAGCCTTAGAGATTATGGTACTCCATGAAAAACTAGAACTCTTTAAAGAGAGTAAAATTACAAAAAAATATATCTATATTCAAGCACCTCTTTGCTCTAAAGCAAAAGCCTTAATGCAAGAGAACCAATGGACAGTTTGGCATGAAGAGCCAAATAATAACTAAATTTTATTTACCGACATAAGAAAAAAGTAAAGCCCTTTTTAAACGTGAAAAGACTTGCCATCTATCTTGTGGCTTAATGGCGAAACAACCATAACTACGCCCTCCTCTGGCAACATAAGAAGCTGTATGTAAAATTATTTCTCTTTTTCGAGCATTTCTATTTTTCCATTCAAGTCCCTCTATGCCAAGATATTTGTATTTTTTTCGCCAAGTTGTCCCCTCTTTACTCCCTACTTTAAAAAATCCTGTGGGTGTTTTAAGTGACCCCTCTTTGTTACTCGCACGCCACACACGACCCCCTTTTGCCCCAGACTTCAAGCCATGTGCTACTAAATGTTTTCTAACGCGTCCCGTATGTAGATTAATAATAAACAGACGTTTTTGTGATGCTAATTTTGTATAATCAGCAATGGCAAGATAATCAGGAGACAGATGTTTACGATAACGGTTTTTTTCATAATAATGAAAAGTTTTCGCCAAAGCTTTAGTGCTTATATTAGAAGTTCTTTTTACTTTTTGAAAGACATTATAGAGCTGAGAAGCAGTAACATAGTGACCTTTTTGATTGGTATGATAGGTTGCCCCATAACTATTTAAGCTAAAGAAGAGAAGCGATGTAGCTAAAATTTTTTTAGTATCCATATTTTTTCCTTGATTCATTAAAGTATATTATATTTTTTATATATTTTTAAGTTTTATAATTTTAGACTATCTTTGATTTATTATTGTTTAAATTGTGCTAAGATTACGATTATTATCATAAGGAAAAAAATGCACTATCTAAAATCACTCAATGTACAAGTATTTTTAGGAATAATCTTAGGCGTAATCTTTGGCATAGCCCTACCTCAAATTGCTTTAGAGCAAAAACTTATAGGAGACATGTTTGTCGCTCTTTTAAAGATGCTTGTTGTCCCTTTGGTCTTTGCGTCTATCTACACGGCACTCACAGGACTAGGGTCTGTGGAAAAGCTTAAAAGTATTGGGCTAAAAACCATTGGACTTTACCTTTTAACCACGGCACTATCTGTTTTTTTAGCCATTATCGTGATGAATATTTTTCCCATAGGTGAACCCATCTCTTCAGCAGGACTCGAATATGCAAAAGCCACAGAGATTAAACCCTTTTCATTTCATGACATGATTATGAGCTTTATCCCCTCTAATGTCTTTAATTCATTGGCTTCTGGCTACATGATGCAAGTGATTGTTTTTGCTATCTTTTTAGCTTTAGCCTCATTTAAACTTGAGGAGAAATATCAAACCGTACTTTTTGACCTTTTTACAGCCATTAACGAAGCGATGTTCCACATTGCTAAATGGGTCATTAACCTTACGCCTATTGGTGTATTTTCTCTCATCTCATACATTATTGCTAAACAAGGAATAGAGGTAATTTTAGGTCTATGGCAATATGTATTAGTCGTCTTAGCCGTACTGATTATCCATGCGATTGTTACCTTACCTTTGGTCTTAGCATTCTTTGCGAAGATTAACCCTTACCACTATTTAAATGCTGTAAAAGAGTCAAGCATTATGGCATTTTCAACGGCATCATCGGCTGCAACTTTACCTGTAAGCTTACGTGTTGTGCAAGAAAAAGGAGGCGTGTCAAAAGATTCAGCAGGCTTTGTACTCCCCTTAGGTGCAACCGTTTCCATGGACGGAACAGCAGCCTACTTAACCATTGCTGTCCTCTACATTGCTAACCTAGCAGGTCTTGCCATGACTTTTGGAGACCAGATGCTTTTAGGTTTAACCGTTGTTGCCCTCTCTGTTGGGGTCGCAGCCCTTCCTTCAGCATCACTTGTCATGATGGTCGTTATTTTAAATCAAGTCGGATTACCTGTTGAGTACCTAGCCATCATCGTAGCTGTTGATCGAATTTTAGACATGGCAAGAACCTCACTTAATGTCACTTCAGATTTAGTGGTTACGAAGATAGTAGATGTATTGAGTAAAAA
>JALSQB010000209.1 GCA_026985655.1 Campylobacteraceae bacterium
TCACGTCTTTCATTGACTTCAATATCTTTTACTGCTACTTGAATGTTTCTTAAGGTGTCTCGTTTTTGAACATCTTTAGCTCTCATAGCATCTTTAATATCACTTTTGATTTGGGCATTTAAACTCATCTAAGTTTCTCCATCTAATAATTTTGGAAGATTATACTATAATTGCATTATGAGTAAAATTACAATTGAAGATAAAACGTTTGATTTAAAAGATGTTAAGAGTTTGTACCCTGCTGTCTTGGTGAAAACTGGATATGATGAGGTAGAGACAACCGAAATGAGTTTAGCGTGGATAGACGTTGAATCTAAAGGGCGTGTAGAGATAACTGGTTATGGAATTTTTGTGGTGATTTCAGATGAAGAGAAGCACTCTTTTCTTTATGAGGACAGAGCAAGCTTAAATGATGCTATTGGTAAATTAGCAAGGCAATTAAAGTAATTTTTAATCTTTAATATAGCTATATTAGTTTATGATATGCTACTTAAATATGGAGTTACAATGAGCAGTTTTCAACTATTACTTTTCTTAATATCAGCCGTAATTGCGGTTCTTTTTTTTAGACAACTTTTTTCAGGCTCTTACCCTAAGCGTGGTGTTGATTTTGAAGCAAAAAATGAAGATGAACATATTGGATCTATTTCCCAAGCTGATAAAATTTTTACTGAACCTACCCCTCAACTATCACGAATTACGCAACTGCTTCAAATGGCAGAGTCAGCTCTTGAAAAAGAGGATTATATAGAAGCCGATAAAGCTTTAAGTTCAGCCAATATTATAGAACCTGAAAATCAAGAGGTATTACTTCGACATGGCTTTGTCTTATTAATGCTTGAACGATTAGAAGAGGCAAAAGAGGTTTATGAAGCCCTTTTAAATCTTAATGATACTGAAGATATGGCACATGGTTCATTGGCAAATATTTTACATAAGTTAGCCAAAGATGAAGAGGCTAAAAAACATCATTTACGTGCCATCGAATTAGACAAAAAATTTGCTCCTCACCAATTTAACTATGCCAATACACTCTATGACTTAGGTGAAAAAGAAGAGGCACTTCACTATTATAAATCGGCTTTGGCATTAGATGAAAGTTTAGAAGAAGCCAAAAAGATGATTAAAGAGCTTTCTTAAAAAAAATGGAGCGTTTATATATTTATGCTTTTTTAGCCATTGTCATTTGGATTGTTGCTCATTATCTTTATAAAATTCGTTCGGCTAAATTTATTCAATCTTTTATAGATTCTCAAAATAGTATTACGATTTTATCGACTGTTAATAAAGTTAAAAATATCAATGAAATAGGATTAAAAACCTTTGGGTTTAGCTCTTTAAAATCATTTTTAACTGAAACCAATACCCTGTTAAACTTTTTTCTTGTAGAGGAGGGGTGTTTAGATAAATATACCTACGGTAAAAATTGGATTGAAAAAGTTGAACAAACTAAAAATCAAAGTGTTAAAGTAAAAGTTCGTTCGAAAGAAGATGGCTTATTACGTTATTTTCAGATTAAAGTTTCACAATTACAAGGAACTAAGGAGTACATACTCATATTTACTGACATCTCAGAGATAGAGCGTA
>JALSQB010000210.1 GCA_026985655.1 Campylobacteraceae bacterium
TGGAAGCCCCAGGTTTAAGGCTTAGTCCACCTGAATCATAGGTTAGCCCTTTTCCAATGAGCGAGATAACAGCTTTAGGTTTTTTAGGCTTATGTGTCAAATGAATAACGCGTGGTTTATGACGTGAGGCACGAGCTACGGCTAAGAGGGCTTCCATTTTCTCCTCTTTTAGCTCTTTTGGTTTTAAGATTTTACAACTTAAATCAAGCTCATCACTTAGACCTTCTGCAATATTGGCTAAAATCTTAGGATAACAATCTTCAGGCGTGGTATTGACAATTTCACGCGTAAAGTTGGTCGCTTCTGCTGTTATTTGTCCTAGCTCTACTTCTGTTGCACAATCTTCCATGTTCAGTTCTAACGCACTATACTCCTCTAAAGAGATAATAATATCTTTGATGGGTTGTTTGGCTTTCTCTGTTTTATAAGTATCAAATGCGTAAGCACCCAAAATAAACCCTTCAACCATGGCTCTAAGCGTTGAAGTTGTTTTTTTATTTTTCATGTAAGAGGCTACTTTTAACGACTTATATTTAGTAACACTAAGTGCCTGAATGGCTTTTGCCATGGCAACTCTTAGATTTTCATCGTTGATTTTATTGACACCGACATAGAGTCTGTTTTTACTAATAAGCAGACATGTTTCATCTTGTGTGGCATTAAAGCCAGCTTTTTTAAGTAGTTTTTTGTCTTGAACAAAGTCGTGTTTAAAATCTTTGTTTACAATGACAATGAGTTCTACATCTGTGTCTATTTCGTTAATTGGGCTTATGGTTAATTCAAAATTCATATTGGGTTCCTGTAGGGTGCAATTTATTGCACCATTTGTATTATGTGTATTTTGGTGCAATGAATTGCACCCTACTTAAATTGTGTGGCTAAAATATCTTGGGCTTGATTCATGTCTTTGTCGCCACGACCAGAGAGATTAAGTAAAATGGTTTTGCCTTCTAAATCCTCTTTTTTCATCTTTTTTAAGTAGGCAATGGCATGAGACGATTCAAAAGCAGGGATAATTCCCTCCTCTTGACTAAGCCAAACAAAAGCGTCCATGGCTTCCTCATCGCTAATGTGGTTGTAGGTGACGATGTTATTGTCTTTAAAGTAAGCGTGTTCTGGTCCAATGCCTGGGTAGTCAAGCCCTGCACTAATGGAATGTGCCTCTTGGATTTGCCCATCTTCATCTTGAAGCAGATAGGTGAGTTGCCCATGTAACACCCCTGGGCTTCCTTTCTCTAAAGAACACCCATGTTTTGAGTCAAGTCCTAAGCCACCAGCTTCAATACCAATACACTCAACACCCTCATCTTCAATGAAATGATTAAAAATACCTAAAGCATTTGAGCCACCACCAATACAAGCAATGACTTTGTCAGGCAGACAGCCCTCTACGGCTTTTAATTGTTGTTTGGCTTCCCAACCAATAATAGACTGAATGTCACGTATCATCATAGGGTAGGGGTGAGGTCCAGCTACTGTACCGATGATGTAGTAGGTATCACGAGCATTAGTTACCCAATGGCGAATGGCATCGTTCATGGCATCTTTTAGGCTTTGGCTTCCAGACTCCACAGCATGCACTTTTGCTCCAAGTAGTTTCATACGAAAAACATTTAGCTCTTGACGCTTAACATCTTTGGCTCCCATGAAAACTTCACACTCTAAACCAAATAACGCAGCCACGGTTGCAGTGGCTACGCCATGTTGTCCTGCACCTGTTTCAGCAATGACTTTTTTCTTGCCTAAACGTTTTGCCAAAACAGCTTGGGCGATGCAGTGGTTGATTTTATGTGCACCTGTGTGGTTAAGGTCTTCGCGTTTGAGGTAAATCTTGGCATTGAGTTCTTTGGAAAGATTTTGGGCAAAGTAAAGTGATGAAGGGCGACCGACGTAGTTTTTGTAATAGTAATCGACCTCTTTCCAAAAGTCTTCATCAAATCGTACGGCTTCATAGTCAGTACGAAGTTTCTCAAGGGCAGGCATAAGCGTTTCAGGGACAAAACGCCCACCGTAACGGTGTTGGGCATCTTTCGCTCCAAAGTGACCGTCAATATCTGGGTCATGTGGGCTAGGGGAGGGGATATATAGTTTTTCATGTAAAGATGAATTGTTTGACATGTTTTTCTCTTCGTATTATATTTTTCTTTTTGCATTACAATGGTTTGGATTATAGCCAATGAGAGGTTAAAATGGGGATAATTAAGCGAATCAGTAAAATAACCATAAAGTTTAAAAATTATTTAATATAGTTAAATAAAATTAAACTAATAGATATTTTATTGTTATTATATGTGTTATTATGATTAATATTATGTTCTTTTAAGCTAACTCCTACTATACTTTTAGGACAGCGACATACTAGGTAGTACTTTAGGATCTCCCCTATTTCCTGAATTAGCATTACATCTTTTAAAGATGTTTTCTAAAAAACTTCTAAAGTTACTCCTATTAGTATGTCGTTGGAGATTAGGATTATGATTAAGTAACTATTTTGATTCTTCAAAATATCCTTTTTCTTTGTTTTTAACTACTTTTTTGTAATCTTTAATCGCTCCATTCATTGCAATAAACACTCCTTTTTCTTTTACATTTTGTAAGTATCCGTAGGCTGAAGATAAGTTGGCTGTAGCTTCTATGGGATTGATACTATATGGCATCATCGCACCTGTTAAGATGATTTTTTTATTTAAATTGGCTTCATCTAAATATTTTGCTGTTTTATCCATAGTATCTGTTCCGTGTACCACAATGATGTTATTTACTTTTGCTTTTTGAATCTCTTTGAGAATCATCTCTCTATCTTTAGAGGTCATATCAAGACTGTCTTTAGCAATAATATTTAAAATTTTAAGTTTTGTTAGCCAAGCATTTGCAATACTTTTAATGGCTTTACCTTTAGGTTCAATCTCTAAGTTTCCATTTAAGGGATTATAGACTTTATTAAATGTTCCCCCTGTATTTATAATTAATATTTTTTTCATAGTATTT
>JALSQB010000211.1 GCA_026985655.1 Campylobacteraceae bacterium
TTCTCTCTTCTTGGCTTTTTTAACTTTAACTTATATTCTACCTCAATCGTGATAAAATATGCGAGATAAAATATATTGGAGTATGAAGATGATAATGAAAGGCAAAAAAGGAATAATCCTTGGTATTGCAAACAAAAAGTCAATCGCGTATGGGATTGCACAAGCATGTAAAGAGCAAGGGGCTGAGGTTGCCATTACTTTTTTAAATGAACGTTTTGAAACAAAATTAGCACCCATCGCTGAAGATTTAGAGTGTGGCGAAAAATTTTACCCTTGTGATGTCTCAAAACCAGAAGAGATAAAAGCCTTAAAAGCGTCAATCGAAAAAGATATGGGTCAAATTGATTTCATCGTACACTCCATTGCATTTGCTCCCAAAGAGGGCTTAAGTGGACGTTTTTATGACATTTCAAAAGAGGCATTTGATGTGGCAATGGACATATCGGTGTACTCTTTAATCGAAATTGTTAGAGAACTTAAACCTGTACTCTCTTCTAATGCATCTGTTTTAACACTCTCTTACTATGGTGGGGTAAAATACATTCCAAACTATAACTTAATGGGTGTGGCAAAAGCTGCGTTAGAGATGACCACAAAATATCTAGCCGAAGACCTTGGACGTGATGGTATTCGTGTTAATGCCATTAGTGCAGGACCCATTAAAACTTTAGCTGCCGCAGGGATTGGTGAGTTTGGCTTCATGCTTAAATGGAACGCAGCCCATGCACCACTAAAAAGAAATGTAAGCATTAAAGATGTTGGAAACTCTGGTATGTATTTATTATCAGACCTTAGTGCAGGGGTAACTGGTGAAGTGCATTATGTTGATGCTGGGTTTAACATTATGGGTATGCCTGCTGTCTCATTCAGTGAAGAGGGAAAACAGACCATCGCATGGAATGGCGAACGATAGTGCAAGAGCAAAAAAGAGAAGACTCTTTAGAATATTTAGCTAAAAAAGCTTTTTTTGATAAGATTATCACGATTTATGGGCGTAATGCTGTCTTAGAAGCCTTGGAAGATGAAAATATCACCATTCATAAACTTCATCTATCAACTTCAAATAAGTCTGCTATGGATTTAGAAAAAATGGTGAAGATTGCCAAACAAAGAGCCATAGAAATAGCCTATCATGAGAAAAAATCACTCTCACGTATCTCTAAAAATGCCAAACAAGACCAAGGGGTAGCCTTAGATATTGTCTTAGAAAAATCTTTAAGTGAAGAGGAGTTTTTAGCACAACATAGTACCTTTAGAGTTATGGCACTTGATGGTGTTTTAAATCCTCAAAACTTAGGCATGATAATCCGTTCTTGTGCGGCAGGAAATATTGATGCTATTTTATTGCCGACTAAAAATTCAGCACAGATTTCACCTTTAGTGATTAAAGCTTCGGTGGGGACTATCTTTAAATTGCCCATTATTAAAACTAAAAATCTAGCCAAAACTTTGGAAAAATTTAAAAGCCAACAATCAGAGGTCTATACACTCTCTTCTTATGCCTCTAATGACTACAAAACAACAGCGTATGGTTCTAAAGTTGTTTTTGTTTTAGGCAATGAGAGTGAGGGGGTTAGCCAAGAGATAGAAGCCTTAAGTACCACTTCGATTGCGATTAAGATGAACCGTGGGGTAGAGTCACTCAATGTGGCTGTGACAGCTTCGCTATTGGCATTTCTATAAAATAAGTATTAAAAAGAGTTTGAGATGAAAGAAGCCAAAGCCCTATTTCAAAAACTAAAGATAGTCTCTCTTTTGGATTTAGCTCTGCTTATTCCTTCTTCTTATAACAATACAAGCCTCTCTAGTACACTAAAAGTAGGAGAGAAACATACTCTTGAAGCACGGGTTGATGAGGTCTCTGATATTAAGGGCAAACTACGCATTACCTTTTGGCTACCTAAGTTTAACAAACGTCTCTCTTCAATGCTTTTTCGTGTCACTCCCTATCATAAGCAACTCTTTACACTTGGCTCAAAGCATTATATTCAAGGAAAAGTAGAAGAGTACAATGGCTACTTACAGATGAACCAAGCCAAGTCGCTAAAACGTATTGGGCAGATTATTCCTAAATATTCTACCGTGGTTAAAGAGAGCAGTATGCGTTCTTTAATTGAGTGTTATGTAAATGAGAAAAGACTTTATGATGAGGGCTTAAATGCCTTAGAAGTAAAGACACTTTTAGGACTGCATTACCCTCAAAACAGCAGTGACATAGAAGCATATGATGTAGAAGTCTTAAAGTTTGTAGAAGCGTTTAATCATATGAAAAAGCTTCAAGGAAAACGAGAAGATTTCCCTGCCATTGAAGCCTTAAATGGTAACATAGATGCTTTTGTTAATGCTTTACCTTTTACGCTAACCAAAGAGCAAAACTTTGTTATTGAAGAGGTTCAAGCCGATTTAAAACGATGCGACAAAGCGAGTAAACGTTTAATCATTGGTGATGTGGGTTCGGGAAAGACCATGGTGATTTTGGCATCAGCTGTTATGGCTTACCCCTCAAAAAGCATACTTATGGCACCTACTTCACTCTTAGCCATTCAGCTCTATGAAGAGGCAACAAAACATTTACCAAAAGAGATGAACATTGCCTTGGTGATGCAAGGAAAAAATGAGGGTGATTATTTAACAGCCGATTTCATCATAGGCACACATGCCATTTTGTTTAAAGAAGATATGCCCAAAGCTTCGTTGGTCATGGTTGATGAACAGCACCGTTTTGGAACCAAGCAAAGAGCTTTACTTGAAGCGATGATGGCGAGTGAAGAGAAAAAACCTCACTACTTACAGTTTTCAGCTACGCCCATTCCCCGAACCCAAGCGATGATGCAGTCAGAACTGATTGATGTAAGTCTTATTACCTCTACGCCATTTGAGAAAGAGATTACAACGCGTGTTGTGGGCAAAGAAGATTTTGCTAATATGCTAGAAGCCATAAAAGATGAAATAGCCCAAGAACATCAAGTGCTTATTGTTTACCCTTTAGTTGAGCAGAGTAAAGAGATTCCCTACCAATCGCTTGATGAGGGGCGAGGATTTTGGGAAAAAAAGTTTAACAATGTCTATGTAACGCATGGAAAAGACAAGAAAAAAGAGCAAGTGTTGCAAGAGTTTAGAGACAAAGGTGACATTCTTTTAGCCACAACGGTCGTGGAAGTTGGCATCTCTTTGCCACGGCTTACGCTCATTGTCATTGTGGGAGCAGAGCGTTTAGGTTTGGCAACACTTCATCAACTACGTGGACGCGTAGGGCGTTTGGGTTTAAAGAGTTGGTGTTACTTGTTTACAAATAATAAAAAAAACCATAGATTAGAGTCATTTACGCGAACCATGAGTGGTTTTGAAATAGCAAAACTCGATTTAAAATTTAGAAATTCAGGAGATATTTTAGATGGAACAATCCAAAGTGGAATGCAGTTTAAGTGGCTAGACTTAGCCGAAGATGACCACATTGTAAGCGTGGCAAAACGTAGGGTGCAATAAATTGACACCCTACAAGCTATTAATAGAGACCAAATTTCCCATCAGCTCTTTTGTACATAACACGCATTAAATCATCATGGTCATTAAAAACAATAAATTGTCGTTTCTTTTCTGCTTTTAACGCATCAATCGCTTCTTCAAAATCAAGTGGTTTATGGAGTTCTAAATCCATTGGAACAAGTTCAACTTCTTCAGTGTCCATTTCTAGTACAGCTTCTGCTTCTTCTCCTAAATCTTTAAAAGACATTACTTTGTGGTCTTTAATTTTGTCAGCATGTCGTCTAAGTGCTTTTTCTGCTCTTGAAAAAGCAGTATCGGCAGCTGTATAAACATCTTTGTCACTTTGAGTGATGACAATGGTGTTTTTGTCTTTTAAGTTGAGGACAAGTTCAACTGATACATTTTTTTTGGTTTTGCTATCAGCTGTAATAATTGTGTTAGATGAAATAATGTTTAAGTTGTATTTGTCCAGTCCATCAATACTTTCAGAGATATGGTCTCTAATAGATTCTGATAATTCATAATGTCTTCCCACGATATTTTTACTCATAATTTATCCTTTTAATTTTAATAACTTAAAGTTTTTAAACCTTGTAATCTCGGTCTTTAAGTACTTTAATTCTACTCCTAAATAGTTAACGAACAGTTAATAACACTAAAGTTTCTGCAAAGTTCTACGGTGGAAAGT
>JALSQB010000212.1 GCA_026985655.1 Campylobacteraceae bacterium
CCTTTAGCACCGTGAACTGCTTTAAAAGCGTTCCATTGGCTTAGAGAGTTAAAAGAGATGCTATCGACCTGTTTTATCATTTTTTTAAGTTGCTCCTGTTCAAAAGCAGGTGCATAGAGATGAATATATTTCGCCTTTGCTTCCTGTGCCATTTGAAGCTCTTTGGGTGAAGCAATGCTCATACCAGAGAGATTTTGAGCAATAATCGGCGTTATGCTAGGTTCATTAAAGCTTTTAAGTGTATGGAGGATTTTAATATTGGCTTTTTGTTCTAGCTCTTGGAGTTTACTTAGATTATGTAGAAGCTTTTTTTGATGGAGTATGAAGTATGGGGTTTGCATACTTCTACTCATACCAAATCTCCCAACCTTTATCGTAATATTCAATGAGTTTATGGGTACTTAATTTGTTAGGTTCAACCTCTATTTCGGCAATGTCTTTAGCAAAAATCTCCATACGTCTTAACACGGCATTGTTGAGGTACTTTAAACTCTTTTTTGGGTGTAGTTTTTCAAAATGAATGGGAAACTTAGATGCCATGACGAAACCCCATTCTCCAAAACTTGGTACATAGGTGTGGTAAGCTTTTGTTTGTAAGCCTGTGCTACTCATTGTTTTTTTGATGCACCAAAAAGCTTTGTTGGTAAACAGTGGAGAGGAGGCTTGGGTGACCATCGCTCCTGAACGTGAAAGATGATTGTTTAAAATCTTGTAAAAAGTTTGCGAGTAGAGTCGGCTTAAAGAGAGGTTGTTTGGGTCGGGTAAATCTAAGATAATCACATCATAAAGTGCTTTGCTTTTCTCTATAAACTTCCACGCATCTTGATTGACAACGGTGACAAGAGGATTGTCATAGGCATTGTCGTTTAGTTTACTAAGTATTGGGTTCTCTTTAAAAAGTTTGGTCATAGCTGGGTCTAAATCAACCAAGGTTACTTTGCCTATGTCGTCATATTTTAACACTTCACGCAGTGCCATACCATCACCTCCACCGATGATGAGAACATTGTCATGTTTTGGGGTGCTTAACATAATAGGGTGGATTAAAGACTCGTGGTATCGGTGTTCGTCAAGGCTGTCAAACTGAATTGAACCATTGATGTAACATTGAATTCTGCCTTTGTTTCCTGTAATAACAATTTTTTGGTAGGCTGTTTGAGCTGTGTAGATAATATTGTTTTTGTAGAGTTTATTTTCTATTAAAAGGGTAAGTTTACTTGATTGCCAAAATCCTGACACTAAGATGACAAAAACTGTCAATAGGTAAAGTAGGTATTTTTTACTAAGCATCTCACGAAAGATATAGTAGGAGATTGAGGCAACAAAGAGGTTAAGCATTCCAAAGAGAAATGAGGTCTGCATCAGTCCTAAGTGTGGCACTAGCACCAAGGGAAAAAGCAGTGAAGCAAACAATGCCCCTATGTAGTCCATCGTAAAAACATTGGAGATATTGGTTTTAAGTGAAAAACGCTCTTGGAGTATGCGAATAATTAAAGGTATCTCAATCCCTAACATCGCTCCTAGTGAGATGGTGACAAGGTAGAGAAATGCATCATAGTTCTCAATGTAGGCGAAAGAAAAAAACAAGATAAACGCTGAGAAGCCTCCTAAAAGAGCAATAAAGAGTTGCAGTTTAACAAAAGCTTTCTCTAACTCTTTTTCAATGAAGCGTGAAACCCAAGCACCCACACCCATTGAGGACATAAACAGCCCAATTACCAAAGAGAAGTGGTAGATGGAATCTCCCAACAAATAAGAGGATAGCGTCCCCTCTATGAGTTCATAGACAAGTCCTGAAATGGCAATGAGAAAGGTTCCAAAAAGAAGGGCTAACTCTTTGCTTTTGTTGTCAATACTACTAGACATTAGTGAATGGCTGAGGAGATAATCAAGCCCAATGCAATTATCATTGAGCCTAAGACAATGGCTAGGGCGACATTACCCTCTTGGGCTATTTTTTTGTTGATAGAGTATTTGGTTGCCATCTCAATAAGACCTAAGGTCACTAAAAAGACAAATATGCCTATTGCTGAATATACCAATGTTGATAAAATTCCATCTATGTGTAACTGTTCCATAATTTTTTCCTTTATAAAGTTTTATTTTCCGTAACCATACGAGCTAGAGTTGTAAGAGGAGCTACTTCCCCAAGAACTACGGTGAGAGTTTGAACGAATGCTCTCTTTTTCCACTGTTTTCACTGCTTCTTGTCCTATGCCATTGTAGGTAAGATAGCTTGTAACACCTCCTAGGAGTATAAAAAAGATTATAATAAATTTTGCCATTTTATACTCCTACCATAAGTTCAAAAATTTTACGCAGTGATGCCCACATAAAAAAAGCCACAAAGGGGAAGAAGATAAGATATTTAAAAATTGTAATAAAAAAGCCTCTCTCTTCCTCTTCAAGTTTTCGTGTGTAGTCAATTTTTTTAATCCAATAGAGTACCCAAACTATTACAATAAGCATCAATATCCAAGCAAAATAGTTTAAACGAATAACCCCTTGGCTTAGATAGACTACAATTGATGAAGAAAAGCTACTGTCTATTGGTGAAACGGTTAAGTTGTAGTCGCCCTTTGGTAGGTTTAAATAGACTAGAACCTTTTTAGCGTTACGCTCCCAAGTGGGAAGCTTTAAATTACTTGTTGTACTAATTTTAGGGTTCAGGTAGCTAATCGTTTTGTTAATTGAAAAGAGCGTCTCTTCGTTTTGTTTAATGGCGATGTTAAAGTTGTTTAGCTCTTTTTTTGAAGAGGCATAGAACTTAAGTGTGGTTAAATACTTCTTAGAAGAGATATGAAAGGCTTTTGACTTCTCTTGGGTATTTGAAGCTGATAGATTGCTAACAGGAATACCTTTTCCTGCAATGTTTAAGACAAAAAGTAGCACAAGTACCAAAGCCAGTGTTACGGCTGATATTTTCAAAAAGGGTTTAAAAAAATCATTGCCAAAGCCTAAAAGTTCATGTACGCCATTGTTTGGTTCTTGCTCATCTTTAGGCACATCAAAGGCATCGTAAACCAGTTGATTATCAAGATATTTAGAGGCATAAAACTCTACTTCATTTTTTGTCTTCTCCATGCTAATGCCCACAGGAGGGGCATACATATCAATAATTCTTACCTTATCATACTTCTTAGCTACCCAAGTGAGTTCGCCCTCAATGTAGTTAATTTGGGCTTCATAAGGTGCTTCAACTTTGTAGTCTATATCGTTTATTTGAATTGTTTCAATACGATTCATATCTTCCCAAAGCAAAAGAGGCAGGTGGCGTTCACGTTTAGTGTAAATGGTATGCCCTTTTTCATAGGTGAGCCAAGCATAGCCATACAGAGGTGAAAAGAGTAAAAAATCGTCCCAAAAAAACGTATCGTCTATCTGTGTATAGGTAATACGCCCAATAATTGTGTAGTCAATATTTTCAAGTTTACCGTGCATTCCAATTTCAAAAGGCACAGAATGCATATGTTGGGTGTTTCTAAAATTGCCTAAAATCGCAAATTCATTGTCTATGTCTAAAATGCTTTTACAGTAAGCACAAGTGATGGTTTTAACACGTCCTCCACCATTAAACTGTAATGGGGCTGCACATTTTGGGCATTTGATTGCTTTTACATTAGGCATTGGGCATTAAACCTTTATCTCTAAAGGGTCAATCCATTGCCCTTTAAATGTCATTGTTTCATTGTCAGAAAGTTCAAGGGTAAGTAATTCACCATGCCCTCTACTTAAGTGAACATAAGTATGCGATTCATCTAGCTTAATGACTTCGGGGAGTTCCCCCTCAAAGCCAACACAGACACCTGTACCTATTTCGGTTACTTGATACTCATTAAAATTTTGACCCACTTTAAAGGTGTGATTTTTTTTAAAAGGGAGTGAAAATTTTATTTTTTCTTCTAACACAAAATCCCCCTCATCAATACTTAACCAAAATTCTTGATTTTTGTCATCTTTTAAAAACCACTCTTCCCAAAAGCCACGACCATAAGAGTAGCGAATTTTACCTAGAGGTGTAAAACGCTTATTTTGAAATTTAAAGGGTTTGTGGAGTTGAATAAGGGAGGGTTCAGGGCTTAACACGGCACTCTGTCCTATGAGTTTAACGGCATCATCTTCTAAAAAAATAGCAGAACCACAACTGTTACATTTGATAAGCTTGGCGTATTTGAAGTAAATATTTAATAAGTCACCACATTGTGGACAGTTATGGCTTTTTTGTTCATCTTTATAAAGCATTGCCAAATATTTCCTTTACGTAGATAGAGATTACACAGTAAGTACACACAAAAAGTCTATACTTCTACTAAGCCTAACATAGAATGGTTCGTAAGCCAGTAATTTTTTACTAAGCTTATATAAATTTCAATGAAACCTCCCTAAATTCATTATATTCTTCCTCCCTTTTTCCTTCTATGTTAGGGCTAAATGGCTTTATTTTAAGCTCTTTTACAAACCCTTAATCTCCTCTTCACTAAGCCCTGTGATTAAAGCAATGGTCTTAATGTCAAGATTTTGTGCCAATGAAGCTTTGGCTATTTCAATTTTTCCTTCCATTTTTCCCTCAATCTTACCCTCAATCTTACCTCTTTGATGTCCTTTTTTTTCTGCTGTATCAATAGAGTTGAGAAGGTCACGATAGACTTTTAAGTTTTTATGATATTGCTCTTGCTCTTCTTTGGATAGATTGATAAATTCAGCTTTTTTAAAAACTCTCTCAATAATATCTCCATTAAGCTTTGGGGGTATCTCTTGGAGTTGGTTAAGGTTTTGAAAGGTGTAGAGCCACCACTCTAAATGGTTGGAGAGTTCCTCTTTTGTCTTTTTGAGTTTAGGGATTTCAACGTATATCATATTTAGATTTTCATACATTATCTCTTTGCTTGTTATCTCTGTTATTTTTCCGTGATGCAGATACTCTGGAGAATTTTTAAATTTTTCCACTTCAAAATTGAGTAATCCAATAAAATAGATAGGGGTTAATTCAAAGTTCCATTTCCCTCTAATGGCTTGTTCTTGAATGGGAAAGGTAGTATAGTACAAAGCTCTACTTTGGAAATGTTCTTGATGGACTTTTTGCAACTCAACAATAAACTCTGAACCTTTTTCATCAATACAGTACAAATCAAAGATTGCTTTTCTATCTTCTGGGCTATCGGGAAGTAATTCGCCATTTTTAAAAGTGATTTTGGCTATTTTATCTTGACCCTCTAAACCCAATATATCATTAATGAGACTCTCTAAGAGTTCGGTATCCTCTTCATCTCCAAAGATTTTTTTAAAGCCATAATCGGTAAATGGGTTTATATATTTTTCGTAAATGCACATGACTTTTCCTTTAGTTTTTTGGCTAAAGTATAGCGTAGTTTTTGTTTGGGGGTGGTTTGGGTTTTTTGTATGCGTTAGCACGGAGAGAGACTGTGAGTTGTTTCACAGTCTCAGACCGTGGTAACGAGTTAAAAAGCTTTTATTTGTTTTGTTAATCTTGGATTATTTGACATTTTTCATTGTAGCCTTTTGTAATTTAAAAGAGCTTTATTTTATTATTGTTATGCTTATGAGCGTGACGAAACTGGAGTTTCGTCACGAGGGAAAGTTCTAATCACTGGGGCGTAAAGTTCTTAAGTATTTCAAATTTCAAAATCAAATTCATTTTCCAATTATCATCATAGAGATACTTAATTTTAACTTTTTGTCCATTTTTTAATGGATATGAAGTAAAAGTTAAAGCTCCTGTTCTTGCTGATGGAGAAAATTGAAACTCAACACCATTAATCTCAAAACTACAAGGTTGTTTACGATTTTGACTTAATGGTATAAATTTTTTAATGATTCCTACTACTTCTTGACTCTTGCTTACTGCTAATTTTAAAGTATTAAGTCTTTGATACTCATATAGATAAAGCATACTAAAATTTTTAAAGAGATAACCTAGGAAAATAATAAAAATTATTCCCCTATAGAGACTTCGTTTTTTTTTAGTTTTATATCTATCTATTATAAAAAAAACTGTACCTATTATTATAGTTAGTAATATAATTGGTACAATGATATCTCCATTAAAATACTGATGTCCTTGTTTATTTATATCATAAATAACTTGATACATTGTACTGTTTCCAATTAAAAATTCGATACATTAAAGACCTCTGTAAATCCTCGAACAAAAGTAAAACTTGCTGGAAGTGGACTTAAATCTACAGTCCACAAAGAACCTATTACTCCTTTATCATTTTTTATCTCAGCAACTCCAAAATCACCTAGTCCTCCAGCAGTGGTATTACTCCAACCTTGAAAATTAAGAAGAGCTGTATCTGTATCTATTTCTCCATTCATATAACCTAAAGAAGCATCTATTCCCCAAGAAAAAGCTCTCATTGTAAACCAACCTTCCGTTTGAGTTAATTCATCAAACCAAGTTCCTGTTCCCAGTTCCCCACCAATACCAATTACAGAAATATTTACAAAAAAGCCTTCAAAATATAACTTTAATCCATTCAAATCAACAGCAGTAATCGGTCTCCCACCAACATACCCAAACCCATTAACCCCACCATCAAACCCAATAGGGTCACTTTGTATATATCTCCCAATAAAAGGATTATAATCCCGATTTATATTATAATGAGTAGATGTTTCAGCATCAAAGTACTGCCTAGGAAATCTAAGGTTAAAGTTAATATCGCCACTCCAAACGGTTTACTTTCCCATTTCCAAACAATCTGTGTATTACTGTCATTGGTAGCGACTCTTCCATTTGTGTCATACGCTCTTGTATGTTTTGAACCATCGGCATACTCATAGCTTTGCAGTCCATTGTCATTGGTTTTAATATTTTTTATAAATGGTGTTCCATCTATACTAATACTCACAAGCTCTCCTTTATCATCATACGCATACCCTATAACTTTTCCACTTGGGTAAGTCTGTGTGGTCATTCTATCATATTCATCATAAGTGTAACTTGTGGTGAAGCGTTGGGTTGCTATAGTTTGGGTTTTTTGTATGCATTACCACGGAGACCGTGGTAATGCAGGAAAAGTAGAGTTTTAATCACTGGGGTGAATGGTACTAAATTAAGCAAAAATAGACAAGAAAAGCAGATAAAGCTATACTCCAATTAAAATATTATTTTTAATCGGAGTCATCTTAATGAGTTACAATCCAAAACTAATAAAACT
>JALSQB010000213.1 GCA_026985655.1 Campylobacteraceae bacterium
AAGGAGAAGTTCTCATAGGGGACAAAGCTTTAAAATACTACTTAGAAGGGGGAGATGGCATCGACCTTGCGACACAATGGCACAAAGAGACCCAACTCCCTTTTGTTTTTGCACGGCTTTGTTACACTTGTCACGGCAAAATCATAGAAAAAATAGTAAAAAACTTTAGCAAACAACCAATTAAAATACCCCAATACATTTTAAAACGTGAAGCACGTAAAAGAGGCATAACTCCAAGCCAACTTCGATGGTATTTAAACCATATTGAGTATAATATGGACTATAAAGCTCAAAAATCTCTAAAGTTATTTTTAAAAAAGAGTAAAAAAATATAAGGTCACTCATGAAAATTGCCATTGTCAAACTCTCTGCTATGGGGGATATTATCCACGCTATGGTAGCACTTCAGTACATTAAAAAAGCCAACCCCAACATTCAAATAGATTGGATAGTCGAGCAAGGCTTCAAACAAGTATTGGAACATAACCCCCATATTGACAACATCTTCAGCGTTAATCTAAAAGCCATTAAAAAAGATAAATTCGCCCTTTTTAAAGAGATAAAAAAAGTAAAATCTTACGCTCAAAATAACTATGACTTAGTCATAGACGCACAAGGACTTTTGAAATCTGCCATTACGGCTAAACTCTTGGGTAAAAATATTGCTGGATTTTCTAAAAACTCCATTCGTGAGGGGGTGGCTTCTTATTTTTATGGGCGAAAAGTACAAATAGCTTATGATGCCAATACCATTGATAGGAATGCAAAAGTGATGAGTGAGCCACTTAATTTAACTATAAATTCTCAAATGGTATTAGATAAAAAGGCTTTTTTATTTTATGAAGAAGATAATACCTTAGAGGAACACCTCTCAAAAGAGAAAAAAAATATTATATTTGTCATTGGTTCAACGTGGGAGAGTCGAAACTACCCTAAAGAGAAGTTTTTAGAAGTAGCCAATCATCTAAAAGAGAATACGCTAGTGGCGTGGGGAAATGAGGAAGAGCGAGAAAAAGCACTTTGGCTAGAAGAGCATTCATCTTACATAAAAGCTTTACCTAAAATCAATCTCAATGGTTTAAAAAGCATCATCGCCAAGTCGGATTTACTCATCGGAAATGACACAGGTCCTACGCATATGGCTTGGGGATTAAATATTCCCTCTATTACTATTTTTGGACCAACCCCTGTTAATCGTGTCTATCAAACGCCTATCAATAAAACTATTAAATCAAAGAGTGAAGTAAATCACTATAAACTGGATAAAAATGATTTTTCCATCACTAAAATTCCATCTCATAAAGTTATTCTTATGGCTAGGGAGCTACTAAATGGTTGATTATCTCTATTTGGGACTCTATAAGTTTTTTGCGTTCATTATTAAACTTCTTCCACGAAATGTTCTACTAAAAGTTATGAAAGGCATCTCTTCCTTTGCATATTTTATTAGTAAAAAGCATCAAAAAATCATCAATACCAATTTAGATATTGCTTTTAATAACACATTATCTAAAAAGCAAAAAAAAGCGTATGGAATTTCTGCTTTTATGA
>JALSQB010000214.1 GCA_026985655.1 Campylobacteraceae bacterium
TTGTTCCATCTTAGCTATAACCTTTAAAGATAAATTGGAAGTAAGTTTATCTAAACTTCCCTAATTGACTAACAGCCACCATAAAATGAGGTATAAAGTTTAATGTCGTTTCATTAAATACTTTTTTCCCCAATTGATTGAAACTTAAAACATACCCCTCTTTAGGTTTATAGTTTTCTAAAAAATAATGATAAGATTTTGAAATTTTTATGGCACTTAAATTTGATTTAACCTCAATAGGCATAACATCATCTATAATAAAATCTACCTCTGCTCCATTTTTAGTCCGATAATATTTTAACTCTCTTTCTACTAACTCCCTAAAGACAAAATTTTCCAACATCGCTCCTTTGTCACCTCGATTACTTAAAGGTAAAAAGTTTTTAATAATAACATTTCGTAAACCCAAATCAAAAAAGAAAAACTCGGGATTTTTGACAATTTCTAACTGTTTATTGGTAAAAAATGGGGTAATGGCTTTGGTTAAAAATGCCTTTTCAAAAATGCTCAAATACTCTTTTAATTGCACTGTATTTACCCCCACTAATTTAGCAAGTTCACTATAGACCACTACGTTTCCTATCTGCAAAGAGAGTGCTTTTAGTAGCCGATACATCTTTGCTTCATCAGCTATTTTGGCTATCTCTTTAATGTCTCGAAGTAGATAAATACTAAGAAGATTTTTTAAAACCTCCTCTTTCTCTTCGTTTGTCTTGCTTAAAATAACACGTGGATAGCCCCCATAGGTTAAATACTCTTCCAAATAGAGATTGATTCGATTGACCAAAAATGTTGAAATATTTTCATCAGCGTTAAGATAGAGTTGATACAGATTTTCATCTTTTACCCGAAGAAACTCTCCAAAAGAGAAAGAGTAAAGATTAAAAACAAAGATACGCCCTGCTAAATATTTTATGGCATTAATAGAGAGTTCCATCGCTGATGAACCAGAGATAAATATCTTTTTCTTTGTGGTATCATAAATATATTTTAGATGTTTTCCACCCATTTTAGCATATTGAAACTCATCTATAAAAATATGCTCATAAGGCTCAATATAGAGTGCAATAAAGCTCTTAATATCTTCTTCAAATAAGAGTTTAAGCTCTATATCTTCAAAAGTTAAAAAAATAGGATTATCCACACGTTTATAAAACTCTTTAAGCAGTGTTGTCTTTCCCACCTGTCTTGGTCCAAAAATAGCAATTATCTCAGGACTTTCAAGATACTTCTCTAATTTTAATTCTAAATCTCTTTTATAATACATTTTAACCACGCTATTTTAAATTTATTTTTTATTATAGCGTGGTTATATTGATTTTAGATTATCTCTCTTAAAGTGAGGAATCGCTTTTAAATCGGTGAGTTGTTCCATCGTGTCTATAAGCTTTAAACCTTAAGCCCCACAACAACTCCCCTCAGTTTTTCTAAAATAAGGCTTCACTAAATACCAAAGTACAAAGCCCCAAAGTACAACAGAAGCGACCATAGCAAACAGTCCTGCTTTTTCGCCCATCTCTACTAAGCTTTTAGGGTCAATGTTCGTAGCCGAAAAAATATAGTCAAGCCCTAAGCCAAAAACAATACTCCCAATAACAATAGAACCCAAGTAGATGTAAAGAGAACGTGTTCCTAACATCTTTTTAACTACCCCAATGGTTACCGTATTGGTCGCGGGTCCTGCTGAAAGAAAAACAAAGGCTGCTCCTGCTGAAACGCCTCCTAGCATTAACCCTGCTGCGATGGGAAGTGAGGCTGTGGCACACACGTACATAGGAACAGCAATAATGATGGCAATCACATAAGAAAGCCAAGCGTAATTGACCAAAATTTCACTCAAATTTGAAGGAATTGCTACCGTAATCAATGCCCCAATAATTAAACCCCAAAAGAGAGGTTTGGCAATGTCAGCTAAAAGTGTTCCAAAGGCGTAGTTAAAAACACGCATAAAAAAAGGCTCTTTGTGGGTGCTACTGCTAGCACAACAAGAGGTTTCAGAAGCACAAAAACTGCTTCGCTCTGCTTTACTTGGTGTGGCTGAAAAAGTTGTTGAAAATTTTGTGGTCGAGGCGTGGACAGACACAGAGGTCGCCCCTACATCTTTGTCAAAAAGGTTGGTTAAAATCCCTGCTACCATGGCGATTATCATAGAAGTTATGGCTCGGTAGAGGGTAAAAACCCACCCAAAGATTCCGTAAGTCGCCATAATGGAATCTACCCCAGTAATGGGTGTAGAGATGAGAAAAGAGAGCGTTGCTCCTTTAGATGCACCTGATTTTTTAATGCTTGTTGCCAAAGGAATTACCCCACAAGAGCAAACAGGCAGAGGAATACCAAAAATGGTAGATTTAATCACCGACCAAATGTTCTCTTTTCCTAAATGTTTCGTCACCAATGTTTCAGGTACTATCTCATGCATAACGCCTGCAAAAATGAGACCAAACAAAATGTAGATTGCCATGTCGTTGCTTAAGTCAATAAGGGCTGAGAAAAAAAGTGTTAAGTATTCCATAAAAATTCCTTTAACTAACTATACAATCTCTTGCTTAGACTCACATTGAACTTGTACAATAATTGGCTCTTTACTATCTAGCCGTGCAACAGTCAATGCCCTACCCCACAAACAGCCTGTGTCCAGTGCCAAGACATTAGAGTCTTGATAATAACCCAAGGTACTCCAATGTCCAAAGACTATTTTTAGACTTGTAGAACGTCTTGTAGGACAAGCAAACCAAGGCTTTAGCCCTTTTTTTGAGACTTTATATTCCGTAGGTTTTCCCTTTTGTTTAAAATCTAATCGTCCATCATCTTCACAAAAACGCATAGCAGTAAATGAGCTTAAGATGTATTTTTCAATGTCCAAAGAGGAGGCTTTGGCATTGAACTTGTTGGAACTTTTTTTAAACATATGTTTCAGCCACGATTTGTAGTTTCGTCCTTGAAGCTTTTTCTCAATTCGTGAGGCGTGGGTTCGTGCCATGCCAAAGTCAAATTGTGGCGAAATCCCTGCATGAGCCATGCAGTAGCCTAAGGTAAAGTCCCAATGAAAAAAGGGTTGATGCCGTAGCCAATGAATGAGTTCAGAAGCATTGGGTGCATCTAAAATTGGCTGTATGGTTTCGTTAGACTTTTTTACTCCTGCATACGCTGCGATGAGTGCTACGTCATGGTTGCCTAAAACAACTTTAATAGAATCTTTAATGGAATACAAATAATTAAGTGTCTCTAAGGACTTGTCACCACGGTTTACCAAGTCTCCTGCCACCCAAAGTTCATCTTTTTTAGGGTCAAAGTTTATCTTTTTTAATAATGCTTGAAATGAATCAAAACACCCCTGTATGTCGCCTACTGCCCAAACTGCCATTTATAATCCTAGTAAATATTTATAGTTTTCAAGTTTTTGCTCGAATGACATCTTAGCATAAGCAGATGAGGGAGAAGGTAAATAGACCGTTGCTATTTCCAAATAATCAAAATGCGTTTTAAAAAGTTTTTCAGAAAGCCGTCCTGTAAAGGCGACTTTCTCTATGCTTGGGTGTTCTTCTAAAAATTCAGCTATGTTATTGACCTCTATCGCTTCAAGTGAGCTATCTAATGAGTTCTCTCGCTCACAATGTTGCACCATATCCCAAAGGGCGAGTTTTGCCTCTTTTAGTAGCCATATCTTTTGGTCATTATTATTAATAGGGTAGCCTGTTAAAGCCGATAGAATCTTCCAAAACTGATTGCGTGGGTGTGCATAGTAAAAGCTCTTTTCAAAAGATTGAATGCTTGGGAATGAACCTAAAATTAGGGTTTTAGCGTTTTTAAACACTATGGGATTGAAAGAATATTCTTGATTACTCATTAAAATCCCTCAATATCTTCAAGCGATAAAAGCCGATATTCAACATCATAAGTTTTGTATTTTTCAAGTAACTTCACAGACTTTTTAACCAATTCTTCATAATTTAACCTTTTTTTAGAAAGTTTGACTTCACACAGTAAAATCTTTTTATCTATCTCATCAATAGCCACAATGTCTATCTCGTTTTGATTGCCACGCTCCCAATAGTTCCCAATGCTTGTGTATATCTGCTTCTCTTTTAGAAGCTCTATAAAAAGTTTTTCTAAAAATTTACCTTTAAAAGTAGAAAAATCTCGTGCTATAATTGACTTTAAACGCTCATAACTTTCAGCCTCAACAAGTGAACTATATTTATAGATAAAACGAAACCAAAACGCTAAAAAGTTATCAACTATCTCATACTTTTGAACTTTCGCATTTACTTTTGCACCCATAGGTTTAATGCTTTTTATGATGCTATAATCAGACTCCAAACGGTTTAAATGACCTGAAATATTTTTTTCTAAAATGGATTCTATCTCTGTTTTAGAAGTTTTAGAGGAGGCAATCAGACTCAAAATAGAGAAGTAAGTACCATACTCTTTTCCAAACTCCTCTATCAGCCTATTTTTACCCTCATCTAAAAAGAGTGAGTTTTGTTTGACGATTTCATCTATCATGCTCTGTTCATCTAAACTCTCATAAAGCACAAAAAGTTCAATGTATTTAGCCACGCCCCCTGTTAAAACATAAAAGTCCAATAAGTTTTTAGGCGTGTAGCTATGGTAATCTTGGAGTATCTCTTTAAGTACCGACAACTTCAATGGTTTAAGGTCAATCTTGAAATCAGCACGTCCAAAGAGTGGCTCTTTTTTATCTTCATAAATCTTTTTCATAAGCGAATAGACCGAACCACAAGCAATAAAATGTATTTTACTCTCATTTTTATGTAAATCCCAAAGTTTTTGAATGGAGGAGTAGATGCTACTGTTTATTTTATAAAACTCTTGAAACTCATCAATAATAATGGTAAAAGTTTGCGTTTTCCCCAACTCCAAAAGATACTCAAAAAGTACTTCAAACTTTTTAATCTCTCCAACTATTTTAATATCAAGTTTACTACTTATCTCTTGGCTAAACTCTTCACAAAGTAAAGCCTCATTTTTTTTAGCAACAAAAAAGTAAAGTGTTTGGTGAGAGGAAAAAGGCTGTAAAACCAAAGTCGTTTTCCCCACACGCCTACGACCAATAAGCATGGTCATAATAGCTTGTTTCTCTTTGAGCTTATCGGCTCGTTTTAAAATACCAAGCTCATCTTCACGATTGTAAAACTTCATTATGGTAACCTTTGTTATTATAACTTGGGTTATTATAATATGTTTTTGCTTTAAAATACTTTTTGTTTATTTAGAACCTTATAGCCGAATTTAAATCCGTAAGGGGTGATTGCCATCGTTCTTATTGCTATCGTCCTAAAAAGCACTATTGTAATTCACAATCTACACATCACTCATTAAACTGAATAGGCCCTACCCCACTCCCACTAAGTAACTGAATGACATGAGGGTTTTTGGTGTTGTTAAAAGTTTCGTTGTCTGCCCATTCGATGATTTCTCCTTCAAATAAAAATGCCAAATAGTCAGCACACTTAAAACTCTCTTTCATGTCATGCGTAATGACCACCGATGTGACTCCTAACTCTTTTTGAAGTTTTAAAATGAGTTGGGTAATAAGGTCAGAGGTGATGGGGTCTAGCCCTGAGGTGGGTTCATCGTAGAGAATAATTTTTGGCTCCATAATAATCGCTCGTGCTAATCCTGCTCGTTTACGCATTCCTCCACTAAGCTCATTGGGGGCAAGAAGTGCTACGCGTTTGGCATCTAAGCCTGTCATCGTGAGCATCTTCATGACTTTTTCTTCTACCTCTTTTTCACTCATATCTTTTCGATGTTCTCTAAGAGGAAATGCCACATTGTCAAAGATGTTCATGCTGTCAAACATTGCCCCATCTTGAAACAAGTAGCCAATATTTTTACGCACCTCTCTTAAGTCGAGTTCACTACAAGTTGAGACATTGACCCCATCGACCACGACTTTACCTTTGGTGGGTTTCATTAGCCCTACAATGTGTTTAATAATGGTCGATTTTCCCCCACCAGAAAGCCCTAAAATAACCGTGGTTGAGCCTTTAGGGAAAATGAGGTTTACATCTTTAAGCACCTCTTTCGTGCCAAATACTTTTTGAAGATGTTTAATGGCAATAAGTGGGTGCTTCTCATCAAACACCATCTTCTCTTTGGTCGCGTCAATAAACATTTAGCGTAGTGCCTTTTTAAGGGTTAAAATGAGCAATCCTAAAGTAGAAAAAGCAAAAAGTTTAAAGTTGAGTTCTGAACCTTTATGGACGTTGTTAAAAACATCACTACTTGTAACGGTTTCACCCAAACTTTGCATCTCTAAGATTTGAGGAATGTAGTAAGAGGTAAAAAGAAGACCAGAGGCTACAACTAAAAAAGTAAATATCATTGACCATTTGGTGTTCTCAAAAGATTTAAATTTAATCACCTCATACAAAATAGTAATAATGACTAAAAAATTAACCACATACGCCAAACGCTCAAAGACTTGGGTCATCAGTAGCCCCTCTTGAAAACGGCTTAAGAGTTCAGAACCCAAAAGAAGCTCTGAATGAAAAATAGTAGGAGCAACCACTACTCCTGCTAGAAGCCCAGCTCCGAGTGTTGTTCCTAATGTAATGATGAATATCATTGTAAATATTCGGAAGTATTTTTGTATCATTTTAATCCTTATAAAACGTCACGACAAAACCACGGTCAAACCCAGCTAAGTCTTCATAAAATTTATAATATTTTACCCCAATTTCATTAAAAAAGTGTGTCATCGGTTCTTTTTGGTCGTAACCCATCTCACAGGCTAGATATTTGACCCCTTTGGCTTGGACATCTAAGACGATTTGTTTTAAGAGTTCATCGCCTATTCTTCCACCAAATAGTGCTTCTTTGGGTTCGTACTCTCCTACATTTTTTTCTAATTTAAAGTCATTAGCAATGTAAGGAGGATTGGAGACGACTAATTCTAACTCATCTTGAACCTCATCTAAGATGTTTGACTTTATAATGTTTACTCTCGTATCAACTTTATATTTTTGGGCATTGGCTTTGGCAACTTTTAGAGGCCTATCACAAATGTCGGTAGCTGTGATGCTTAAGTTAGGAAACTTTCGTGCTAAGACAATCGAAATTGCCCCTGAACCTACCCCTACTTCTGCTATTTTGGTGAGCTTCTCTTTTTCAATAAT
>JALSQB010000215.1 GCA_026985655.1 Campylobacteraceae bacterium
GAAAAATATCATAAAAAATACACCCATCAGATGCCTTGCTTGGTGCAACCATCGCCGAAAGAAGCTCTTTCATTTTGGCTTCACTACCCTCTTTTGCTATAAATGTTACGCTTTTTGTAATTGTCATTTTATTTCTCCATATTTTGTTATTTTTTATGGATTATAGCAAAAAAGCAGTGATAATTTTCTAATTATTTTTCACACAACTCCAAAGCCACCCTCTTAGCCCCTTTAAAATCAGCCTTTCCAGTTCCTAGTTTCGGAACTTCATCTACTTTAAAGTAGCTACTTGGCACAAATAGTGGGTTCATTCCTATGGCTTTAATGGCAACTTTTAGCTCCTCTAAATCTCTATTACCTTCAAACAAAAGAACTAAACGTTCGCCTTTTTTATCGTCTGGTATGGCTGTTAGGGCTATCTGTTCATCTTCACTTAAAATTTTACCAATCTCCCCCTCTACTAAGCCTAAACTTACCATCTCCCCTGCAATTTTAGCAAAACGGCTGTAACGATCGACAATGGTTAAAAAGCCATCTTCGTCCACATGCCCTTTGTCGCCTGTGACGTACCATCGTTCACCCTCTATCTCTTTGATGACTTCAGCTGTTTTGGCTTCATTTTCAAGGTAGCCTTTCATCACTTGCACCCCTGCGATGAGTATCATACCATCTTCACCAAAGGCTAACTCCTCAAATGTTTCAGGGTTTACAATCTTGATGGCTGTTCCAGGTAAAGGAAGCCCTATGGTTCCTGCTTTTGCTCCTACTTGCACGTGGTAGGTGTCAGGCACAATGGCATCGTGAACATTACACGAACTAGCAGGGGCTGTTTCGGTTGCTCCGTACCCCTCCCAAATCTCTTTTCCAAAACGCTCTTTAAACAAAACGCGTATCTCATTGGGTAACTTCTCTGCTCCTGCAATGGTCATGCGTAAGTTTTCAAACATCTTAGGGTGTATCTTTTTGTTTCGTGCATAGAGTCTAAAGAACGTGGCTGTGGCAAACAAGAATGTAGCTCTATATTTGTGTGACATTTTAGCAATGCCAAGTCCATCAGTTGGGTCGGGGTGACAGACCACAGGAATGCCCTCTATAAGTGGTGCAAAGGTAGTCACCGTAATTCCAAAGGAGTGGAAAATAGGCAATGTTCCTAACATCACATCTTGCTCATTGGGGTTAATAACATTAATAAACTCTTTAATATTCCCCAAAATGTTCTTATGACTTAGCTCAATGCCTTTAGGAATGCCCTCACTTCCACTAGAGAATAGAATAGAAGCTGTATCGCTGTTGTTTAGCTTTTTAACATAGATAGCACTAAGCACAAAAGTAGGCAAGAGTTTCACTTGGGCGAACATCGCTAAACTCTCAACTTTAGAGATGCTTTTTTTAATCTCTTCAAGATAGAGTAACTCTATGCCATCTAACGCCTCTTCAAGGTCAAACCCTTTGGCTTTTAGTTTTGTCATAAACTGTTTTGAGGTAATTATCTGTCTAATCCCTGCTAAAAGTACGGCGTGTTTTAGACTCTGCGTTCCTGCTGAA
>JALSQB010000216.1 GCA_026985655.1 Campylobacteraceae bacterium
ACGTGTAACTTTGAAAACGACTGATTAAAATTACTATCAACCTTTTTGACACACCCAAAGTCAATCATTCCCAACATATTGTCAGGCATAAAAATGAAGTTGCCAGGGTTGGGGTCGGCGTGTACCATTTTGAGTTGGTAAAGCCCCATAAAAAAAGAGTCAAAAATGAGTTGAGCATAGTGGTTACGCACCTCTTGGCTTGGATTAGAGTTTAAAAAATCTTCAAAACCTTTCCCTTCCAAAAAAGTAGAAGTTAAAACACTCTTGGTCGATAAACTCTCAACAACAGTAGGCACAACAATCAACTCGTGATTTAAATGCTCTTCGTAATACTTGGTATTTTGAGCTTCTAACTCATAATCAACCTCTTCTCTAAGTCGCTCTTCTACTTCGCTCATAAGATGCTCTACATTTTGACCTTTGGCAAAACGCTTTAGCCCAAAGTTAATGACCGACAAGTCAGACTCTATGCTTGTAGCAATGCCAGGGTATTGCACCTTTACAGCCAACGCTTTTGTCTCTTTTGTGGCTCGATGCACTTGCCCTAAACTCGCAGACCCAAAGGCATTGCTCTCAAAATTCTCAAATACATTTTGTGGGTAATCACCCAACTCCTGCTTAATGATTTTACGAATTAACGCTTTATTAATGGGAGGAATGGCATTAAACGACTTGCTAATCTCATCAAGATACTCTTGAGGTAAAAAAGGCATTCCAAGGGCGACTTGTTGGGCAATCTTCACCGAAACCCCTTTAAGTTCTCCTAAAGAGTCAATAATTACCTTGGCAATCTGTGCGTGGGTATCAGACTTTGAAGCCTCTTTGTTCTCTTTGGACATAAAAGCACGTTTGACAGCCCCTGTGCTTGAAACCACACCAATTTTAAGCATCGCTTTTCCTGCTACGACCCCTCGGCTTCTTTTTGAAGTGGGAATATTTTTTTGTAAATTGTCATCTGCATTACTCATCAAGAACCCCTTTTAGTTTTCTTTTTAGTTTGGAAAATCCTGTTTTTTTAACACTAAACTTCTCCAACGCTCCAAGAAGATGGGTTTTAAACAAAAACATACCTAAGTCATTGGCTTTGTTGAGTAGATTGGACTGTAATAAAGCTTCAACAACCCCCAAAGAGTGGTCAATAAACTGTGTTGTGTTCTCAAACATTTCAGAGTCATCTTTTATCCAATAGGCAACCACCATAATGTAATAGTCCCAAAAAAGCCGTGGCAGATGCTCTTCAAAAGGTGGTTTAGGAATCTCTTCGGCTTCAATGGCAATGCTCAACATATCTGCCACCATCTCGGTGAAAACTTCATTGTTTCCATAGAGTGTGTCCAGTTTTAAGCCACCCGACTGAAAAACCATATCAGAGATTTGCATTACAAACTCTCGGTCTTCAAGGTAAAGCTCCAACTCTGTCTCAATGAGAGTTTGTAGTTGTTCACGCAAGGTATAGGTATGAAAATCTTCAATCTCTTGAAGTATTTGAGCTGTCTCTTTGTGTTTCTGCTCCACATAAGCAAACAAAATCTTCTCTTTAGT
>JALSQB010000217.1 GCA_026985655.1 Campylobacteraceae bacterium
TGTTTCTCTTATATTTGGTTGTTAAAGATCACTCTAAAAACACTTACTCTTCTCTCAAAGAATCAGCCACTTAAACTCTAAGTAAGCCCCAATGTTCTTGGACGCGTATTATAGAGAATTTCCTCTTACTTGTCAAGGGTTTTTGCGAATTTCTTTTAAAATATTGCAAATTCTTTTTTTACTTAGGAATATTTTACTCTACATAAATATTAGCATAAAAATAGTTTATATATTATATTAATGTAAGCTTTATATTGAATTAAAGATATTGTTATTTATTTAATAATATTTTTAATTACTATTTTTTCTATTTTAAGCTACCAATGAGCTAACTTAACTTATAATTAATTATGCGTTAATTTTTGCATATCAATACTTAGGAGAATATTATGACAATTAAAGATACATTAAAGCTATCACTCATTGCTATGACAGCAATTACTACTGCAAATGCAGCAGGTATGGACAGTGATGATTTACCACCAGCAAGACCAGGACAATGTTTTACAAAAGCATTTTTCCCAGCTAAATATGCTAGCTCTACAGAAAGAGTTTTAGCAACAGAAGCAAGTGAAAAAGTACAAATTATTCCTGCAAAATATACATGGGGTACTGAAAGAATAAAAGTTTCAGATGGTACTCAAAGAACTATTACTGTTCCTGCAACTTACAAAACTGTATATGAAAGAGTATTAGCTAAACCAGCTGCTAGAACTTGGAGAACATCTTTAAGAAAGAACTCGCCAGAAGCTTCTAATATGCTTATGAATGCTGCACAAGCTGCTGGTATGCCAACAGGTGCTGCTCAACCAGGTACTTGTTTTTATGAGTGTTATGCACCTGCAAAATACCAAAAAATTACAGAAAAAGTTTTAGCTTCAGAAGCAAGTGAAAGAGTTGTAGCTGTTCCTGCTAAATATACTACAGTAACTAAAAGAATTTTAGTATCTGAAGGTACAGAAAAACTTATTAAGTCTCCTGCTCAGTATAAAACTGTAAGAGAAAGAGTAATGGTTTCACCTGCAAGAACAGAGTGGAAAAGAACAAAATGTCAAGACAGAGGATGTAACCAATCTGAAGTTGTATGTTTGGTAGAAGTTCCTGCTGTTTACAAAACAGTAACAAAAAAAGTTGTGGCTAAACCAGTATCAACTAGAAAAGTAACTACACCTCCTGTTTACAAAACTGTAAATGTTCAACAATTAGTTACTCCTGCATCAAGCAGAACTATTCCTGTTCCTGCTACTTACAAAACTGTAACTAAAACACAAAAAGTTGCTGGTGGTCAGTATGGTTGGACAAATAGCCCTGCTAACTGTGGTAATGCACGTTCAACAGGTATGTCAGCAGCTTCTGGTGAAGCTGGTATGGGTAATGGAGCTGGTGCTGCATATGCAGATAATGGTACAGCTGGTGCAAGACTTTCAGCTTCTGCTAGAGCAACAGGAAATAAAATTTGTTTAACTGCAACACCTGCACAATATAACAAAGTTTCTAAAAGAGTTGTTGCAACACCTGCTAGAACAAAAGTTGTTACTACACCTGCAAAATACACAACTGTTAAAGTTAAAAAACTTATCACTCCAGCAAGTGAAAGAAGAATAGCTATTCCTGCTACTTACAAAACAGTAACTAAAAAGAGAATGGTTGCAGATGGATATGCTAAATGGGTTCCAATTGTTTGTAAAACAAGTATGAATGCTACAATGATTAGAAATGTACAAAAAGCACTTAGAGCGGCTGGACACTATAATGGTCCAATTGATGGTGTTTGGGGTTCAGCTTCAAGATCAGCTACACGTTCTTACCAAAAAGCAAAAGGTTTACCAGTTGCAGGTCTTTCTGTAGCTACTATGCAATCATTAGGTCTATATTAATAGTTTAAAACCTAATATTTCAGAAGAGTTTTTCTCTTCTGAAACTTACTTTTACCTCTTCTTTCAACTTCTTTTAAACATCAACTCATTATACTCACTTTGACTATATCAATAAAAAATTGATATAAAATTATATATTAAACACAAAGGATTAATATGGCTCTTTATGATAGAGATTATAATAACAACACAGCTAATGTAGCTAATGAAACAACAGCCGTAGTGGCCACTAGCGTTACATTTATGAAACAAACATACCAACTTCTTGGGGCAAGCATGGTGGCTTCTGCACTGGGTGCATACTTAACTATGCCCTATGTTGCAACAATTTCACAATACAAATGGTTTATTTTTGGTTTTGTAATGTTAATGGTATTTTTTGGCTTTAATGCTACAAGAAAAAACCCAACTTTGCATTTGATGGCTCTTTTTGTATTTACTTTTGCCCTAGGGGTTATGATTGTACCTCTTTTAGCCATGATTATTGGTCAAGGTAATGGAGCATTAATTGGTAATGCATTTTTGATGACTTCTGTTTTATTTGGAGCATTGAGTCTATTTGCTATTAATTCAAAAAGTGATTTTTCAAGCTGGGGAAAACCTCTGTTTATTACAATGATTGTTATCTTTGTAGCATCACTTGTTAATATCTTTATATTACATAATCCACTAATGCATGTTATCATCACAGCAGGTATATTATTATTGTTTTCACTCTTTACCATCTATGATACACAAAACATTGCTAATGGTGCGTATGATTCACCTGTCGATGCAGCCGTTTCACTATTTTTAGATTTTTTCAATATGTTTACTTCTATTCTTCAACTATTAGGAATAATGGGAGACGACTAACAATCTTCTTTCTTGGAGTATCTACTCCAAGAGATCACTTCTTTTTACTTTTTACCTTTACAAATAGCACTTCAAATTCTAAATAATCTAATTTATACTCCATCATTAACATTTTCATCTGTTTATAGCTTAATTGTTTTACGCCACCACCAACTCCTGATTTTTTAATATAGTGAAGCATGTCACGTACTGAATCAAATTTAAGCTGATACTCTACTAACTCTAAATCATAGTTAAAGAATTTATTAAGTGCTTCAATAATAAGCTCTGTTGAGAGAATAGGAGATTCTATATTAACACACTGATGCAATGTCTTAAAGGTATTGGCTGTAAAAAATGAAAATAAAAAATTATGAGATAACAATGAGAGTTCTTGCAGTACTTGTGACAAGTCATGACTCCATTGTAAAGCAGAGGAAGAGATAAGTAAATCAAATTCATGCACTTTAAAAACAGAAGAAAAATTTTTTTGATTAAAATCTAAACAAAGTTTTTTGATATTACAATCACTATGATGAATATCAAGCATCTTTTGAGAAAAGTCCAATGCTACAAAATTTGAAAATTTAATATTTTTGTGATGAAGTTCTTCATAAACCCCACCTGTACCTGCACCAATATCTAAAATATTTTTATAAAAAACTTTATCTAAACGTTCACAAAGTTTTTTTACAACAGCAGTTTGAATAATATTATGCTTCTCATATTCATTGGCAAATTTAGAAAATTCTTTAACGACTTCCATTTATCTCATTTTCAATTAGTTTAGGGTATAATCGCCAAAATTATACCCAATTTGAAGTATATACTTCATCATTTAAAGAGGAAAAAATGATAGAAACCCTATTAGTTGTACAAATTCTTTTAACAATTGCGATTGTTATATCTATATTATTACAAAAAAGTTCAAGTATCGGTCTTGGTGCTTACAGTGGAAGTAATGATTCAATGTTTGGAGCAAAAGGTCCTGCTGGTTTCTTATCTAAAGCGACATTTACTTTATCGCTTTTATTTGTACTGAATACCTTAGCTATGGGATACCTTTACAATCAAGAAAATGATTCCTCGGTAGCTGACACCATCAATACAGCTACATCTGTACCCACAGCAGACCATAATAAATCTACAAAATAACCACTTGGGGAAGTCTCCTCAAATGGTTTATATCTTCTCCAAATTATCAAGAAGGACAATCAAATTATGTTAAATGAAATTTATGCACAGACAAAAGAACAAATGGGAAAAAGCATTGATGCTTTAAAAAGAGATTTCTCAACCCTTAGAACAGGAAAAGTAAGTACCAATATTGTTGATGCTATTCGTGTAGATTACTATGGAACACCAACAGCCCTTAATCAAGTGGGTTCAGTCGTAGTAACAGATGCAACAACCATTTCAATTACTCCTTGGGAAAAGAACCTTTTAGGGGCAATTGAAAAAGCCATTCAAGAAGCTAATATTGGGGTGAATCCAAACAATGATGGTGACTTTATTAAACTATTTTTTCCAGCGATGACTTCTGAACAAAGACAAGAAATTGTTAAACAGGCTAAAGGTATGGCAGAAAAAGCTAAAATTGCGGTTAGAAATATTCGTAAAGAGGGTAATGACAAAGTTAAAAAACTGGAAAAATCAAAAGATATTTCTGAAGATGAGTCCAAAAGAGGTCAAGATGAAGTTCAAAAGATTACAGACAATGCTGTTAGTGATATTGAATCAACCCTTGCAGCTAAAGAGACTGAAATTTTAAAAGTATAATGATGAACATAGAACAAGAGTATTTAGATGCTGAGGCTCTTTTAGAAGGTCACTTTCTTTTAGCCAGTGGTAATCATTCAAAACGTTATCTACAAAGTGCTAAAGTTTTAGAAGACCCTAAACGTGCTGAGCTAATCTGTAATGCATTGGCAAAAATGATTAATGAATCTGGCATACAAATTGATACCGTTTGCGCCCCTGCACTTGGTGGTGTATTGGCAGGATATGAATTGGCAAGAGCATTAGGTGTTCGCTCTATTTTTGTTGAGAAAAAAGAGGGAGGAATGGAACTTCGTCGTGGCTTCAAAGTACAAAAAGGTGAAAACATTTTAATTTGTGAAGACATTATTACCACAGGTGGTTCTGCCATGAAAGCAGCACAGGCTATTGAAGCCCTTGGTGCGAATGTAATAGCTTTTGCCTCTTTAGCCAACCGAGGTTTTTGTAAAAGAGAAGGTTCATCACTTGAAGCCAAAGCAGAGTGTAAACTCTCTTCAAAAGTACCTTTTTTTGCCTTAGATGACTTTACCTTTGAGATGTATCACCCCGATGAATGTCCTATGTGTAAAAGTGGCTCAAAAGCTATTAAGCCAGGAAGTAAGGCTTAATCAAGAAATTTCAGCACAGTAACAAACTGCTATACTATTGTTTAAAAGTATAGTAGCGTGCTGGATATTTTCCTTTTAATAAAATTTCATTGGTGTAAAACATAAACTCTTGTCCACTGGATTCGTCCATCTTTACAGGTATCTTTATATCTTCTGTAATATGAATTTGTCGATCAATCTTTTTTAGCACTTCACGGCTCTCTAAATCTTCAATAACAAATTCATGAACCAATAAATCATAAGCTGTTTTATTTTCTTCATTGTAGCGTTGAGCATTTTTAGTTAAAAAGAGTCCATTACTTAATTCAGAATCACCTCTTTTTAAAAGATAGACGGACATTTTTGAATTGTTTGACTGTTGTTTTAAAATACCTGTTACAACAAGACTGACAATAATCACCGAAACCATAATCTCAATTAAGGTAAACGCTTTTTTATGCTTAGATTTCATCTGTTTCCTTTAATAAAATGCACCTGAGTCATCAAGAGAATATTCCTCTTTCACCCATAGAGTTTTTGCTTCTTCTGTATCATTTACCTCTTGGGCTTTTCCAAAAAAAGAGGGTAAAAAGTAGATGCCCTGTTTGTTCGAAATAACCATTTTAGTAGTACTTCCATTAGCATAAAGATGATAACGAAAACAGACTTTTTCATCTTTAATACGTCCAAAATCACTAACTGTATAAAAACGGTTATCTTTGTCAAGCATTTCAACTTCAAGCTCTTCACCTAAATTAATCTGACCTTCATACGCCGTTATGGTGTTATCTATCATTACATAACACTCTTTACATTTATTAATACAAAAAAGTTCTACTTCACCTTTGCCTTTAAACTCTTGACGAAAGGTAGAGGGAAGTGTAGCAGGAGAGAGGGCTTGAGTTTTCTTTTTTTCATCTTGTGCAATACTCGTAAATAATAAAAAGCTCATAATCGAGACAATCATCACTACCACAATTAACTCTAAAAGTGTAAAACCCTTGCTAATTGTGGGCATAGTATGCTTGGTTCGCATCGTTATTATCTTTAAGTACTATTTTTTACATTTAGAGAGTTTCAAGTCAGCAGAGTAGTCCTCTCCTCCCTCTTTTCTATCTGCACCATAAGAGATAATTTCAACGCCACTACCTTTTTTAATGTAAATAAGCTTTCCACCCCATGCATCTTTAGGATACTCTTTTAAGTAAGCATTTGAACTATAATTTACATATTTATCACTGTCTGGATTAGAGATTAAAGCAGCTAAACCCTCTTCTGTTTCAGGATAAACACCATTATCCATTCTAAACATATCTAAAGTTCTCTCTGCTGAACTCATATTGACACAAGTTAAATCTACTTTTGCTTTATCTCCAGCACCAACAACTTTAGGAACAACTGCCGCGGCTAAAATTCCTAAGATTAAAATAACAACAAGTAACTCTAAGAGTGTAAAAGCTTTCTTTGATATTATTTTATGTTTAGAAGTAGTAATTGAAGTTAATGTTTTTAAAAGCTTTATGCTCTTTCGCTCTGTTTTATGGGTCATTCGTAATTTCCTTAATTTAAAAGTGGTTATAATATTGGTGATTTTACTTGAATTGAGCTTTATTATGGATAAAAGAAAAACAGCCATTGCACTTTTAATAACCCTAATGGTCATTGCTACCATTATGTCAATAATGGCTGTCTCCTTTAGCTATTTGGATCAAGCTAGAAAAAGTGCTGTTGCGACATCAGCCCTTACTCAAGCCAATATCTTATATGGAAATACAGGTGATATTTTTAAACGTTTTTTTCCTAAAAAGGCAGATAATAGTGCGAAGTTAAAAATGTTATATGGAATGCCTCTTATGCTAGATGATGAAGAGAGTGGTTTTGCCATTACCTTAACATGTCAGCCACTTATGTTGGGTGTCCCTATCAATTGGCTTGACGATAAAATTTCTGTAGAAAAAAATAACTTAGCGTCAAAAATTTTTGAGGCTGTGGTAGAGTTGTACCACCTAGAAGAGCCAACAGCACTTGAGGAGATGATAATTCAAGCCATTAAAGCCAAATCATCAGAAGATGAAGAGTATATATCAAGATTAAAAAAACAAAAAGGTATAATATCAAAACAGCAATTTAATAAAATTTTAATGAATTATGCTTTTAGATATGATGATATAAAAGTACTTGATATTCCTTGGAATAAATATTTTGCGTTTGTCAAAACAGATAAAAAAACAAAAATAGATGGTGCATACCCATCATTAGAGTTTATCTCAGCAGCCTTTGAGATTCCATTAGAGATAGTAAAAGATTCTTGGATTAAAGGAGAATCAACTTTACCAAGCTTTTTAGAAGACAATGGACAAAACAACAACCTAGATAAGAATATCTATGCTAAAAAAGCACTTAATGCCATCTCTTGTAGAGAAACATTTCTCTACCAAAAAGAGCGATATGGCTTTAAATTTAATTACACAGAAGGAAGGAGCAGTAACTTTGAGTTTAGTGGACAAGAATAACCAGAAACTATTAATCCATAAAGATATGGACAGCGTCTCATTAAAACATAGTGTTGAAATTATCTTAACACCAGAATTTTATACATTTATATCTGAAGAGCTTGATATAAAATTTGCATATCAAGCAAAACAGATAGCACAATCGCTTTTTGATGATTATCTCGACAGCTCACATGAGTATCAGTACCATGTAAGTAAACATGGAGAATCTTGGTATTTTTATGCTTATGACATTAAAGAGATAGAGGCTTTCCTAGAGAGTAAAGGGATTGAAGCTCATCGTGTTTCAAAAATATATTTTGCACAAGAGTTAAATATTGAACTAACGCAACCTATTAAGATTAGCAATCAAAATGTACTCATAAGCATAGATGATACAGTGACCATTCTTCCTGTACATCTCATTGGTAGAGATACGGAGTTTAAAACTTTAGACCTCTCAAAAGTAAAATTACATTCAGGTGTCAGCTTAGGGGCATCACATAACTCTTTAATATCATTAAAAGAGACCATTTTGCTTAGCTCAATCTTTGTTATTTTGGGAACAATATTTATTATAGAAGGAAATCGTACAACAGCCTCTATCTCTAAAGATAATGAACAACTTTTAGCACTGTTAGATGACAATCCTAGCTACAGTTCAACGGCTATTAGAGAGAGTATTTTAGCAAAATATAAACCCATCAATAGAGTAGAAAGAGCAAAACGAAAGACCATTAAAGAGATTTCTAAATTACTCTCTGCTAAAAGTGAATTAAGCACACTGCACATTGAGAAGTCAAAGGTTTTAGCAGAAATAACAACATTAGAAAACCGTATCATTAATCAAATTACTCAAAGTGCGAAAGAGAAACATTTGAAAACTACTGTTACAGGAAAAACCATTAAAGTGGAGAAGAGCCTATGAATATGATGACCCTTCAACGTTATAAAAATGAATTAATTATCTTAATTACTTTACTGTTTTTGATGTTTTCTTTTATCTATAAAAATGCAGCAAATACTTATGTTCACCAGAACAAAATGCTAATCCAAAAACAGATTATGGAACTTAACAGCATTAAAGCACTTAAAGAGCAATGGGGTGGGAAACAACTTGCTAACAAACTAAAAGTACTCAAAACAATTGTTTCCAATAGTAAAGTAGCCCTGTTTCAAAAAAAATCTAAAAAGCTTCATGCTTCCTATAAAGACCTAACGGGTAGTGAATTAAATAAGCTTACCAATAAGCTCATTAACATTCCTGTTCAAATTGTCCAGTTAGATATTAAGCAGAGTTCTAAAAATTTATACACAATGGAGTTAAAATGCAAATGGTAAAACGAATTGTTGGTGGTTTTTTTCTAAGCCTCCTACTTTTGTGGCTTTTTGCACCAAAAGTAGAACTATATTATGCTTTAGAAAAACAGTTAAAAGAGAAAAGTATTCTCATTTCAAATGAAACCATTAGTGATACATGGTACGGATTAAAAATTGAAAATGCAGACCTATCTGTAGATGGTGCAAAGATTGCAACAATATCTCAATTAAATTTTAATATTTTCTTTTTTTACAATACCTTAAAAATTAATGATGTTAAAATGGATAAATCACTCTCCAATATGGCACCTAAAGAGATTAACAGCGTTAATGCTGTTTATTCCATAATCAATCCTCTTAAGATACAATTAGATGCCAATGGTTCTTTTGGGGTTATGAATGGAGAAGTAGCACTACTTGATAGAAAAGTAGCACTGCTCTTCCCTGTCACTAAAGAGATAAAAACCATTAAAAAGTTTTTGAAAAAAGATAAAGAAAAAGGATGGATCTATGAAACAAGTTATTAGTAGCAAGCATCTCTCCACTATTATTTTTCTTCTCTCTATTATGGTTGGTATAAAACTATTATGGTTGATTATCTCCATGCTTTTTCTTCCCACCACAGGAGAAGAGATGAAGCAATCAACACAAGCAAAAAAGCTCTATTATCGTGTACGTTTAAGTAACCCATCAAAAGTGACTATTACACCTAAAGCACCAACAAAAAGTGTCGTTATTTCAATGAAAGGATACAAACTATTAGGGCTTTATCATTCTGATAAAAAATTGGTTGTAACAGTTTCAAAAGGTTCAAAAACAAGCATACTCTCAGGTGGAGAGAAGATACATGGATTTGAACTTTTCACAGCAGGAAAAGATTATGTCCTCTTTAGAAAAAATGGACAAGAGTTTAAGCTCTCTCTTGAAAATAGAAAAAACAGTAAAACAAATGTGGCATCAAGTCATGCGAGTAAGACACCAACAAGCCCATCAGCAAAAACAAGTAAGATTGTCGAAGAGGGAGGAACAAAACATATCCCTAAAACGCTCTTAACTTCTTACACCAAAGATATTGACAAAGTATGGAAAGATGTTGGTTTATCAAACTATAAAAAAGATGGTAAATCTGCTGGCTTTAAAGTCAATTTTGTCAAAAAAGGCTCAGACATTGAAGCACTTGGACTAGAACGTGGGGACATTTTAACTGCTATCAATGCAGAACCCTTAAATTTAAGCTCAGCCATGAACTTTTTTAATGGCATAAACGATTTAGATAATTTAACATTAACCGTTGAAAGAAATGGAATAAGTAAGGATTTAGAATATGAAATTCAGTAAAATAGCACTAGGAACACTCCTAGTATTAAGTACACAAGCTCAAGCTCAAAAAGTAAATATTAACTTTGCAAACCTAAGTGTCAATGACTTTGTTAAAATGGTTGGTAAGATTACAGGTAAAAATATTTTAATTGATGGTGAAATCAAAGGTAAAATCAACTTTGTTGCCAACAAAGAAGGGGTTGAAAAAGATGAACTCATTCCTCTACTTAATGCCATTTTAGAAACAAAGAAAATGACCTTAGTCAAAAAAGGTTCTTACTATCAAGTGGTAAAATCAATAAACGCAGCAGGGACAGGTTTACCTGTAAGTTCTAACATCAATACAGGTGGAAGAACCATGAAAACAGTGGTTTTTCAACTTTCTAATGTTAATGCTGCGGTGATTAGAACAAAAATTAAACCACTTTTACATAAAAGTGCTAAAGTCGTCTCATTTAAGAAAAACAACCTCTTATCTGTGACAGCTTACCCCTCAACCTTACGTTCAATTAAGGCACTGATTGATAAGATTGAAAATAAACAAGCCAAAAGAAGTCAAATTGTTCGACTTCAACATGCACGTGTAAAAGATATTTTTAACAATATCCAACAAATGTCCAAATCACTTTTCCCACAAGATATTATTTCTGAGAAAGTCGATGTAATGCAAGATATTACAAGCAATTCTATTATTTTGGTAGGGAACTCTCGCAATGTCAGTCGCTTAGAACAGTATATTTCACAACTTGATGTTGAAGGGGAAGGTGACATTCAAAAAATGCATGTTATTCCACTTTCAAACTCCAATGTCGAAGATATGGAGAAAATTTTAAGTAAAATTGTTCCTCAAATGACAAGCTCCAATGCCATACCTGGTTCAGTAGGAAAAGGTGGAAAACCTATTATGAAAGCTGTTATTGCCTCTGATTTAGAACGAAATGCTTTGATTGTTTTAGCCAATGCAGAACAGTATCAAAATATTTTATCAACCATACAACAACTTGATGTTGAAAAATCACAAGTATATATTCAAGCAAAAATTGTAGAGGTCAATACCAATCTTGCAAAAAATGTTGGAATCAAATATGGACTAAATGGTGGTTCAATCACCTCAAATGGTCTATTTTCTCTTGCAGCTAATGCAGGAGCTCCTGCATTAGCCGTCTCTAGTAGCCTTCTTAGTTTCTTAAATCAAGGAGGCTCAAAAACCATTTACAATGATGCGGGAAATGTTGTAGGAACAGAGACACCTAGTAGATTCTCTTTTGACTCAGGAATTTCAAAAGTATTTGCACTTGGAGCGCAACTTGACCTACTAAAACAAAATGGTGCTGCACAGATTTTGTCCAGACCTTCTGTCCTCTCAACAAATAACAAAGAATCTACCATTTATGTAGGTCGAACACAATCTATTTTAACCCAAGCACAACAGAGTACCCAAGGAGCTTCTTCGGTTATAAATAACTATAGTAGAGAAGATATTGGTATTACGCTTAAAGTAAAACCTAGACTCTCTTCTAACAACAAAGTTTCTCTCGCTATTGAAACGACCATTGAAGATATTTTGCCTGGTTCTGGTTCAGCAGCAGACAGACCAACAACAACCAAACGTTCCGTTAAGACCAATGCCATTATTAACCATGCTGAAACCATTATCTTGGGAGGTCTTATTAAGAGTTCTGATGGTAACTCGGTGAGTAAAATACCAATATTGGGAGACATTCCAATTTTAGGAAAACTTTTTACCTCTAAGGGTGATTCTAGCAATAAAGTAAATGTTGTCATTTATATTACACCATATATTGTTCCAAAAAGTTCAGACTTAACCAAATTACGTGTTTATCTAACTGAATTAAATTCAGTACAACAACAATACAACAAAATTTTAATGGCACAACTAGAAGAACAAAATGGTATCTCTTCTGAGCCTAGACATGAAACTTTTTTAGGAACATCTAGTAGAACAAGTAAACGTGTAGAGCCTACAAGAGTTCAAGCTAACACACAACAACCTATCTTACATACAAGACAAACATTTGTAGCTGATCCTCAACCTGCTACCTCAGTAAGTACACCTGTGATCACAAGCCCAACTTTTGATGCACCACAAAATGATGATTATGTTCGTAGTGAATCTATTATGGATAGTTTTTCGCAACCAAGTTCAGTGAACCTCAATACTATTAACACTGGGGTAGAGTATGATGAGGGGTCAAACTTTAGCGATACCCAAAACAATAGAAGTTTCTAATATGTTACACTTAAATTTACTTGAAAATGTTGATTTAGAACCTCATTGGAATGATGAGATTGATAATAAATTAGCAATGAAACATGAACTTCTTTTTGCCATTGTCAAAGACAATCCTTGTGCTGTTGTGCAGAAATCAAGCCTAGCACAAGCTTTAAACTATTTTTCAAAACTCAATATTGACTATCCTATCGTAGAACTCGATGAGGGAAGTTTTGAACGTCTAGGTCACAAATTTAGAGAGATTCAAACAGGCTCAGATTTTGAAAATGTCGATACCTCTTCTGATGATATTATTGAAGTGGAGTCTGATCTACTTGACTTTATTCAAAATTCACAAGATTTGCTCTCTAACGAAGAGTCTGCACCTGTTGTTAAATTGGTAAACTCGCTCTTCTTTCAAGCCATTAAAAAAGGGGCATCAGACATTCACATTGAGACCTTAGAGAAAAAAGGTGAAGTGCGTCTTAGAATTAATGGTGCGTTAAAAAAACACCTAGATATTGACAAGAACATTACAGGTTTAGTTATCTCACGGATTAAAGTTATCTCTAACCTAGACATCTCTGAAAAAAGAGTTCCCCAAGATGGTCGTACCCAAGTTACCATTTCAGGTAACAGTCTTGACATTAGGGTTTCGGTATTGCCTACCTACCATGGAGAACGTGTGGTTATGAGGCTTCTTATGACCAGTGAGAGTATTCCAACCCTTCAAACCCTTGGTTTTACCGATGATATTACCACAGACCTCAATAAGCTTCTTACCCACCCACATGGTATGATACTCGTAACAGGTCCTACAGGTTCTGGTAAATCAACAACTCTACACGCATGTTTACAACACATTGCCACACCTGATAAAAATATTATTACGGTTGAAGACCCAGTAGAGTACAATGCTGAAAATGTTAATCAAATTCAAGTTAATTCTAAAGTAGGACTTACCTTTGCAGCAGGTCTGCGTTCCATCTTACGACAAGACCCTGACATTATTATGGTGGGGGAAATCCGTGATGCTGAAACAGCTGACATCTCTTTACGTTCGGCCCTTACAGGTCACTTAATGCTCTCAACTCTACATACCAATGATGCAACTTCAGCCATCTCTCGACTCATGGACATGGGGATTGAAGACTTTTTACTCACCTCAACCTTACTGGGTGTTTTAGCCCAAAGATTAACACGGAAACTCTGTAATAACTGTAAAAAGCCTACACCATTAGCACCAAGTTTATTAAAAGAACTCTCCTTACCTGAAGGGGTCTATTTCAAAGCTGAAGGTTGTACCGAGTGTGACTTTACAGGATACAAGGGAAGACAAGCCGTAGGTGAACTCTTCATTATGAATGATAGTGTCAAAGAGATGATGCAACAAGGTCTAAATGACCATCAAATTCGTGCAGAAGTTAAAAAACAAGGAATGCGTACCATTGCTGACAAACTAGCAGATATGATGATCGCTGGAGAGACTTCTTATGAAGAAGCCATTCGTATTGGGATTATGGAAGATTAATATGAAAAGAGAACATACTGCGTTTACCATTGTCGAGCTAGTCATCTCCATTACCCTACTCGCTTTGGTACTCATGGCACTCTATAAGAGTTCTGATTTAATGCGTGCATCTAATCTGCAACTCTTTAATCATCTAAAAAAGTCAAACTCTACCCTTAAAGGTTCTACAACGCTCTACAAGGATTTGATGTATGCTGATCATAACATTAGCATTACCACTAAAGATAAATTTCATAGACTTACCATTGAGAATACAAGCCATTCACTTTATGGATTAGCACAAGCCAAAGTAGTTTGGCTAGTCTATAAAGAAAACAATACCCTTCTACGCATTGAGGGTGGCGTTTATAGTATTCCTCTCAAAAATGATGATAGAGTAGAGATAGATGTCATTGCTAAAAAACTAGAACTCTTTAAAATCTATCAAAGTAAAAAGAAAGACAAATATTTAGCCATCATAAAAATAGCTAATCAAGATTCACAAGTGATTATGGCACAAAATATTCCTCTAGTACCACCTAAAGAGAAAAAGAAACCCAACAACGCACCTATCCCTAAAAACCCTCCTAAAAAACAGTAAATTTCTTTTTTCTACAACATTCTATACTATTTCTTTTTTATTCTCTTCTAAACTTCAATTTTCTAGTCTTCTTTTTTAATGTTTTTTTATGTTATACTACGATTAAATAGACATTTTTACTAACAATTTAAATTATTTTTAAAATATTTTCTAACAATAAGTAATTTCTCCACTTTTTTTAGATAAAATAAAATTAATAAAAAATAACTAATAAAAATATTTAAGGATTAAATAATAATGAAAAATTTTATTCTCTTCTACTGGGTAGGTATTATTGTACTATTTGCACTTTTCTATTGGGATTACTCTCCTGTAAGTGCCTTGATTAATAATTTTCAAACCAACCTTACAGCAGTGCTTACCTCTTACGTTTTAACTGATGGCATGATGGAAGCACATCGAATTTTTATTAGTGAACACTATACTTTAGTGATTGAAAAAGCATGTAATGGAATGATTCCTTATCTATTTTTCTTAGCCTCTATCCTTGCTTTTCCTGCAACTAAATCCCATAAACTAAAATGGGCAATAATGGGTTATTTTATTATTTTATTGGTTAATGTTTTTAGAATTTGGTTTATTGCTCAGTTCGTCTTGCAAGGTCAAGAAAACTTTTCATTAGCACATGATTACCTTGGTAATGGACTGCTTATTTTCACAGGACTTCTACTCTTTACCTCATTTGTAAAGAGTAGAGATAAAAAGCAATCTTCAAACATAGCACCAGCATCAATCCTTCCCCTAAACTCTCACTGACCCAAAATTTGATATAATAATTCCTCTAAAATATAATTAAAAAGCATAGGAATTATTATGACTGTAACCAAATACTCTGCAAGTGGCAATGACTTTGTTATTATTATTCGTAAAAAGAAAAAAGATCGTTCAAAATTAGCCAAACGTCTCTGTCACAGACAAAATGGTGTAGGTGCAGATGGTTTAGTCGTGGTTGTTCCTCATCCAGAATATGATTTTGAATGGGATTTTTACAATGACGATGGTAGCCGTGCCACAATGTGTGGAAATGCTTCTCGTGCTGTGGCACACTTTGCGATGGAAAAAGGTATCTCTCAAAACAATGAAGCAGAATTCTTAACAGGAGCAGGTCTTATTCGTGCCAATGTCAATGGAAACTATGTCACCAGTGACATGACCAAACCCATAAGACTTAGCAGTGAAATAGACGAAGAGGGAGAGCGTTGGTGGTTTATTGACACAGGCGTTCCTCATCTTGTAGCTATTCGTGATAATATTGATGAATTTGACTTAGCCCAAGCCAAACGCCTAAGAGATAAATTTAATGCCAATGTCAATATTTGTAAAATCGAAGATGATCAAACCATCAAGGTAAGAACCTATGAACGTGGAGTTGAAGATGAAACTTTAGCTTGTGGTACAGGTATTGTCGCTTGTTTTATTCGTGCTAATGATGAAAAATTTGTCCAAGATAAAATTAAAGTATTTCCAAAATCAAAAGATGAACTCTATGTTTCACTAGAAGAAGAAACGTATAGATTTGCAGGAGAAGTAAAAAAAACCTTTGTGGCTGAAACATTCGACTAAAGAACACAATTCACCACAAATATTATGCTATGATTCCTTAAAAAAACAAGGAATTACACAACATGAAAAAAATCGTAAGCATTCTGCTGATTATCTCATCAACACTATTGATGGCAAAAACTTTAGTCACCGTTAATGGTCATAAAATTACGGATACACTACTATCAAAAGAGTATGCCCAATTAGATGAAACACAAAAAAGTAACCTCATGGAGCAACTTATTAAAGAAGAGGTTCTCTATGCAAATCTCTTGAGTAGCCCTATTGTCAATAATCCAAAATTTCAAGAGGCATTTAACCAACAAAAAGCACTCATTGAAAAACAATATGGAAAAACATTAAATAAAGAACAGCTAAGAAGTATTAAAGGGGCTATTGCACTGTCACTTTACCAACAAGAAGCATTTCAAAAGGTGACGGTTTCAGAGCAAGAGATTAAAGATTTTTACCAAAATAACATTGATAAGTTTACTTTTCCTAACTCGATTGAAATAGCTGATATTATTTTACAAGATCAAGCAACTGCCAATCAAGTCTTAAAATCTTTACAAGCTTCAACCAATTTAGACCAAGACTTCATTGCCCAAGCACATGCCCGTAAACAGAGTGGATATATGGGTTGGTTTGGAAGAGAAGCAATGCCTGCAAATCTTTTTGACAGAGCCTACAAATACAAAATAAAGAGTTTAATTAATTCACCTGTTAAAACCAAACATGGTTACAATGTGGTCTATCTTCTCAACAAGAAAAAAGCAGGTACATTGTCATTTAAAGAAGCCAAACCAAAAATAAAACAGATGCTAAAACAAAAAAAGATAATGGAAGAACTTAAAGATAAAGTAGATACACTCTATGGAAATGCTCAAATAGTTTACTAAAACCCAAAAGCCTAATTTTAGGCTTTTAGCTTCTTCTCTTTTCGATATTCTAAAAATGTTATAAGCAATATAATCGCTACGCCTAAGTCAATCATTACATCAGCATAGTTAAAAACAGCAAAATCAAAACCACAATGCCAAGCCACATAATCCACAACCCCCTCGTGAATAAAACGGTCATATAGATTACCAATTGCACCCCCCACAATTAAGCCAATGGCAAAAGCATACTGTTTTAAGTAACCCTCATAAAAGACATAGGCAATAATAGCTACGATTAATGTTAGTTGTACCCATTTTAAGTTATTACCTAAAAATTCTAACATAGAAAATGCCACACCTCGGTTGTAAAAGAGTTCTAAATTAATACAAGTGCCTTTCCAAATAACAGCATGTTCTATGCCCTTGACAGATTCCATTGCCCAAACTTTAATAGTTTGGTCAATGAAAAAAGTTCCCATTGCTACAAACAAAAAGATAAGTAGATGTCGTAACATTAGGATAATGCCTTTTTAAAGAAAGCCACGGTTTTTTCCATCATTTTTAAGAGTTTGGTTTTGTCTTTACCCTCTAGTAAAATTCGCATTAAGTTTTCAGTTCCAGAGTAACGTACCAAATGACGCATTTCAGAAGCTTCAATTTCAGCAAATAACTCTTTAACACCCTTAATCTTTTCAATAGGAATTTTTTTAGCAATATTAATATTGACTAACTTTTGAGGATACAATTCAAAAACATCAAAAGCTTGGGACGCTGTTTTATTGGTCTCTAACATATAGGCAAATGCTTGAAGTCCAGAGACCAAACCATCACCTGTTTTGGCAAAATCTGAGAAGATTACATGCCCACTCTGTTCTCCCCCAAAGTTTGAACCTACTTTTTTCATCACTTCAAGCACATGTTTGTCTCCTACATCTGAACGCTCTAAGCTTAAACCATTTGAAGCCAAATAATCCTCAAGTCCTTGATTGCTCATCACCGTAGCAACCACTTTGTCATTGGCTAATTTCTTTTCTGTTTTAAGATGAATTGCTAACGCACCTATGAGTTTGTCCCCATCAACAATGTTTCCTTTTTCATCTACCAGTACCAATCTATCAGCATCACCATCTAGGGCGATTCCAATATCAGCACGTGTTTCAATGACCCGTTTTACCAAAGCTTCAGGAGAGGTTGCCCCACAGTTGGTGTTGATGTTGTAACCATTAGGCTCGTTTGCCATGACAATTACTTCAGCTCCCAATTCACGTAAAACCGTAGGGGCGACAATGTAGGCTGCCCCATTGGCACAATCGACCACAATACGTTTACCATAAAGTGAAAATTCTTTAGGAAAAGAGTTTTTAATATGGACAATATAGCGTCCAATCACATCATCAATTCGTACCGAACGCCCTATCTCTTTTTTGGTCACAAAGGCAGATTCTACTTGCTCTAAATCATTAAAAATAGCTTCAATTTCTAATTCACTCTCTTTAGGAAATTTACTCCCTCTTGCATCAAAAAATTTAATTCCATTGTCATAATAAGGATTGTGCGAAGCCGTAATCATAATTCCTGCATCACAACGCATATTTTCGGTAATAAACGCAATCGCAGGCGTAGGCATAGGACCTATTTGAATCACATCAAACCCAACGGAAGTAAGACCAGAGACCAAAGCATTTTCTATCATGTAGCCTGAACGTCGAGTATCTTTTCCGACTAAAATTTTATTATATTTACTTGTTTTTTTTAAGTAAATCCCCGCAGCAATCGCCAAACGCATGACATTAATTGGGTTGAGTTTTCCCCCTGCTAATCCACGTACACCATCAGTTCCAAATAGTTCCATAAGTTATCTCCTAATTTAAAAGCATCATTTTAACATATTAAGAAAAGATTTAAGATTAAGGGCTTAAGCCTAAAGCGATATAATATCGGCATTACAAAATCATGTTCTATTACGTATTATAGAGCGACATAAAGGTTAATTTTGAGCGAAAATTTAATAGGTTACATTGATGACCTCGGAAACATTATAGACACACAAACAGCAGGCGAAAATCCATCGGCTACCCCTCTTGAATATGACAATTCAGAAGCCTCTTTAGAGATTATTAGACACTCCACAGCACACCTTATGGCACAAGCTATTACAGAACTTTACAGCAATGCAAAGTTTTTTGTAGGTCCAAACGTAGATGAAGGGTTTTACTATGACTTCCGTGTCGATGAGAAGATTGGTGAAGAAGATTTAAAGAAAATCGAAAAGCAGATGAAGGCACTCATCAAAAAGAAGTACAAAATTGAAAAGTACGAGATGACTAAAGCTGAAGCTTTAGAAAAATTTGCTTCTGATGATTTAAAACAAGAAGTTTTAAAACGTATTCCAGATGGGGTAATCTCTGTCTATAAACAAGGTGATTTTGAAGACCTTTGTCAAGGACCACACGTTCCAGCATTGCGTTTTTTACATAACTTTAAACTCACACGTGTTGCAGGAGCTTACCTTGGTGGTGATGAGAGTAGAGAGATGCTTACACGTATCTATGGGATTGCTTTTGCAGACAAAGAGTCACTTAAAGATTACCTAAAGATGATGGAAGAGGCAAAAAAACGTGACCACCGAAAGATTGGTGCTGAGATGGAACTCTTTATGTTTGATGAAGAGAGTGGTGCAGGACTGCCATTCTGGATGCCAAAAGGCTCACGTTTACGCTACAAGTTAGAAAACATTCTACACAAAGCCCACCGAAGACGAGGCTATGAGCCTGTGCGTGGTCCAGAGATTTTAAAAGCTGATATGTGGCGAACCTCTGGACACTACGCGTGTTATGGTGAGAACATGTACCTTACCACCATTGACGAGCAGGAGTATGGGGTCAAACCTATGAACTGTATTGGACATATTCAAATCTTTAAACAAAGTGGAAAATCTTACCGTGATTTACCTGTCAAATATTACGAATATGGGGTAGTTCACCGTCACGAAAAATCTGGTGCTTTACACGGTCTGCTACGCGTAAGAGAGTTTACTCAAGATGATGCCCATATTTTCTGTACACCAGAACAGATTGCAGGAGAGGTTATTGAGATTGTTGAGTTTGTTGATTCGGTCATGAAACTCTTTGGCTTTGAATACAGCATGGAAGTGGCAACCAAACCAGAAAAAGCCATTGGAGAAGATGCCGTTTGGGACTTAGCAACCCAAGGACTTAAAGATGCACTCAATGAAAATAACTTGCCTTTCACCATTGATGAGGGTGGTGGAGCATTTTATGGACCAAAAATTGACATTAAAATCACCGATGCCATTGGACGTAAATGGCAATGTGGAACGGTTCAAGTCGATTTCAACCTACCAGAGCGTTTTGAAGCTGAATATGTAGGAGAAGACAATGAACGTCACACGCCTGTGATGATTCACCGAGCCATTTTGGGTTCATTTGAGCGTTTCATTGGTATTTTAACCGAACATTACGCAGGAGAGTTCCCCCTCTTCTTAGCACCAACACAAGTGATATTTGTACCTATTTCAGAGTCACATGTGGCGTATGCTAAAGAACTGAAAAACAAACTTATAGACCTTGAAGTAGATTGTGAAATCTATGATAAAAATGATTCACTCAACAAAAGAGTACGAAATGCAGAGAAGCAAAGAGTACCTTATGTGGTTATTGTAGGTGATGAGGAAGTTGAAAATAAAACCGTTGCCTTACGAAATAGACGCACAAAAGAGCAATATAATCTTTCTTTTGATGAATTTATGGTAGAATTAAGCCAACAACTAAATGAAGGTAAGATTTGAGTAGACATCACAAAAATAACAACCGCGGTAGAAAAAAACCTGACGACACCATAATGAATGATAAAATTCGTGCAAGAGAACTCCGTGTTCTCGGCGATGAGGGTGAACAAATGGGTATTTTATCTCGTGATGAGGCAATGCAAATTGCTGATGATAAAGGGCTAGACCTTGTACTGGTTTCGCCCGATGCAAACCCACCTGTGGCCAAAATAATGGACTACGGTAAGTTTAAGTATGAGCAAGAAAAAAAGAAAAAAGAAGCCAGAAAGAACCAAAAAACCATTGATGTAAAAGAGGTTAAATTCTCTTGTAAAATCGCTGAGGGTGATATTGCTTACAAAGTAAAACATGCCATTGAGTTTTTAGAAGCTGGAAAACATGTCAAGCTAAGAGTCTTTTTACGTGGTAGAGAGATGGCAAACCCAGAATGGGGTGTTGATGTACTTAACCGAGTATGGCCAATGCTTGAAGAAGTAGGCGTTTTAGAGCAAGATGCAAAACGTGATGGTCGTTATGTCAATATGTACGTTACACCAAAAAATGCTCCTAAAAAATAATATTTATCAAAAAGTAAAGAGCATTTTGTAAGTGTAGCGATAAAACTCTTAATACAACAGAAGAACTCAGTACCTCTAAAAGAGGAAAATATACCTGATATTTTAACTTTAATTATACGAAAATCTTTTTTAGCCATATTATTGCTAAAAGAGATTCTAAAGCCATCAATAAATCATAAATTTTCCTCTCTTCAAATACCCTCATCTATTAAGCAGTTTAGGTGATATAAATCAATATGACTAAATAATGGGCAGTTATTTTTATTATTATCTAAAGTTTTTAGTATAATAAAGTAATTAATCAAATCAGATGGGGGTCAAATGTCAGCATTAGCCAAAGCACTTGAAGCACGAAGTAAAAAACTTAACAAAGTAGAAAGCACCAAAGCACTCAAAACACCAATGGAGGTTCATGCACAACTTGAAGCCATTGCCAAAGGAGGCTATGATGCCTTAAGTAAAGAGGATTCAGCCTACTTTTTAAAATGTTTTGGTCTTTTTGACAAAGGCGAAGACTTTATGTTACGGGTACGAGTACCGATTGGTCAGCTTACAAGCGAACAAGCCATACGCATCGGAGAAGTGGCTCAAAAATATGGAAATGACTACATTGACATTACCACAAGAATGCAAATTGAACTACGCTATTTACAAATTGAAGATATTGCTAAAGTATTACAAGAGCTTCAAGAAGTGGGTATCTCTACTTTTCAAACAGGAGTAGATAATCCTCGTAACATTGTCGCCGACCCATTAGAAGGCATTGCTTTTGACAACATCATCGACGTTAAACCCATTGTCGATAAACTTCAAAGTCTTATTATCGAAAATGAGGAATGGATTTCAGTTTTACCTCGTAAGTTTAACACAGGAATTTTAGGTTCAATGTCCAACGCTTGTAACATCTTTGGACATGACTGTTGTTTTGTTTTAGCTAACAAAGAGGGAGAGTTTGGATTTAACGTTCATCTTGGGGCAAGAGTAGGCATTCAAGCCAAAGATGCCAATACCTTTGTCACAGCCTCAGAAGTACCAAGCTTTTTTATGGCACTTTTAGAAACTTTTAAAACCTTTGGTTACCGTGACAACCGTAACAAAAACCGTTTGCATTTTTTACTACAAGATGTAGGAATGAAAGCCTTTATTGATGAGGTTGAAGCCCAAGCAGGAGTAAACTTTGCCACAGCAGGTCAAAACTTAGTTCAATCACAAAACATTGCATTAGGGGCAAACAAAGTTTTACAACGTAATGGTAAATATGCCCATAAAATCATTGTTCCCTCTGGAATCTTTTCAGGAACAGACCTTATAGCTTTAGCTACTAGAGCCCAAAGCTTTGGGTCGGGAAATTTACGTTTAACGTATGACCAAAACATCTATGTAATAGATATTGATGCAAGTGCCTTACCCGCCTTTGAATCGACTACTATTTTTGCTAAATACAATGCATTTAACAACATCTATTTTAATGACATGATAGCCTGTGCAGGAACAGCCACCTGTTCGTATGGGGTTATTCCTAACAAACCAGATGCCATTGAGATGGCAAACTTTTTAAAATCTGAAGTTGCCATAGAGAGTGGACATGTTCGCATGAACTGGTCGGCATGTCCTAAAGGGTGTGGGGTTCATGGCATTGCTGACATTGGATTTGAGGGGTGTAAAGCCAAAGATGATGAGGGAAACAGAGTCGATGGGGTTCACATCTTCATTGCAGGGAAAATCACGCGTGATGCCCAAGAAGCTCATATTTTACACAAAGCCTTACCCATTAATGAAGCAAAACATCATGTGAAGTATCTGCTACAAAGCTATGCAAGGTTCAAAAAAAGAGGCGAAACTTTTGAATCTTTTGAAGAGCGATACCTCTCACAAAACTACTCTTACCAAGCCTTAGCATTCTATACTAAAATTAACTACATTTTAAATGAGAAACTAGGATTAGAAGTAAAATTAGAACTAGAAGCCCAAGCCAAAACGCTTAAAAAAGAGAAGTTTGAAATTTTTGATTTTGGGCTAAAACTCTTTAAACTTTTAACAAAAGAGAAGCGTTATGTAGCTGTTGAAGATTTTGAACCTATGTTGGTTAAAGCACGAAAAATTACACGCGATGAAGTGAGCAAACTTAACCCTAAAGTTCCTGCTAAACTCTCTGAAGTTATCTACATGATGACCGACAATGACAAAACCACCAGAGCCGCTGTCTTTACTGAACTACTAATGGCATTAAAAGGAATTTAATCTTTCAATAATAAATATTATATTTTATTAAAAATAAACATATATTATTCTATAATGTTCTTTTAAATTATAAAAAGGACATTATATGAAAAAATCATTATTCGTGCTTTCAGCACTATTGATTAATAATTTAAGTGCAGCAACACTTTCAATGACAAAGCAAGGCTACACAACAACCGATACCATTAAAATTCACTTTAACGAGATGACTAACCATCACAAAGATTGGATTGGTATCTACCCTGCCGACACTTCTACCGAATGGAAAAATGTTGTTAAATGGGCTTGGACACAAAATAAAAGTGAAGGAACACTCTCTTTTAAAAACCTACCAGCAGGAAAATATGAGGCTAGAGCGTTTTACAATAACTCTTATGACATTGAAGCAAAACACGCTTTTCAAGTTACAGGAAACCAAGCTAAAGCAGAGTTAAGTGCTACCAAAGCTATTTTTAAAGCAGATGAAGATGTACGCATTAACTTCAAAAACATTAATGGAGCAACCAATGATTGGTTAGCCATCTACCCTGCAGACAAAAACAATGATTGGGAAAATGTGGTTAAATGGAAATTTAACAAAGGTGGAGTCAAAGCAGGTCAAGCCAACTTTGACAAACTACCTGCTGGTGCATATGAAGCCAGAATTTTCTACAACAATACTTTTAAAATGGAAGGGAAAGTTGCTTTTAGGGTTGATGGATTTGTTCCTATTGATAACAATGATGCTAAAATACTAAAAGTTGCTAAAGAGCATTGTTTGGGTAAAAATGATAGTACAGGTAAAGTTTTATGTGCGAATGAGGAGAACATAGTATATGTTTTACAATCATATCCAAAAGAATGGAGAACCATTAATAATTTATATCGTGTGAATATTGCAGTAAATAATGAGAAAGTATATAAACTTCCAGACTATATTCAAGATCATCGTATTCCATTAGAGTTTGATAGAGCGAATGGAATAGGCGAGTTAAAAGATACGTCACTAATCACTGTAATAGATAATCAGATTGAAGCAGAACGTAGTGGCGACCTTGTTCTACTAAATAGAAATGGGAAAAAACTATTAGAAGTTGGATATAGAGAGGATTCTTCAATTTTTCCTAGCATTAAGTCTATTGATAATGGTCAAAAAATAATAGTTCATTCAGGAGATGATCCTTATTATATTCAACCTGCAACACAGACTAAAAGAATATATGACATTAGTAATTCAAATGAAGCGATACTGATTAAAGAAGAAAAGATAGAGTTATAAAGCTCTTGATTTGGCTCTTTTGAAGCACGGTAATTCAAGTTTAAATCCTAACGGGTCGAGGGAGAAAAAGGATAATACAAGATGCTGATAGAATTAAAAAGCTAGTAATTAATTCTCCTCCGATTCCAGTAGGGTTTTAATTCTTTAAACGTAACCATTCAGCACCTAAACACCCTGATGATATTCCACAACTAGAGTGGGTTGTACTTAAAGATGGTACGCTAACAGATAGAGGTACTTCTTTAAATCATGTAATATTCCTTTCAGAAAATATTGAAGGAAAATTTTAAGCACTAGGGACTGTAAGAGAGTGTAAACAGTTTATTTTACACTCTCATCTTAACACACTCATCAACATTTTGAGCTATTCTTGCAACTCTATCTTGCCACAACTCCCCAAACTCTTTTTTATCGTGTGGGCTTGCATTGTCTTGCATGATTTTACCCATTAACTCTTGCTGTTTTGGATTGGGCTTGATAGAGTTTGGATTATAATCTATCTCTACCGAAGCTTTGGTATCGACTCTTGTAAATTTAATAGAAGATTTTATATCTGC
>JALSQB010000218.1 GCA_026985655.1 Campylobacteraceae bacterium
ATCAAAGCTTTTTTAGACGATTATGCTACCTTAGGGGAAAGCCTTATTATGGCATATCAAAATCTTAAAGAAGAATCTTTTTTGATTATGGCGACACAATTTTCTAACCTCATTATTGAACAATATTATGAACAAGCCCAATGGGTTTACACTACGGGACAATTTAAATTAAAAGAGAGTATTTATGACAAAGAGATACCCTCTGCTCTGGCTTCAGCACTTTCACTTTTATTTACCATTAATTCATTGGTAGATAATGACTATAGAACATTTATTTTTAAAACCCTTGAACTTCACTCCTATACCCTTATGCGTCAGCCATTCTCTTCAGCTACACTTACGAAAGTGATGCTCTCATACTTAAAAGAGGAGGCGTAATGAAAAAGTACCATTTTTTACTATTGGCTTCTTTTCTAATCTATTTAACTGGATGTAACCATACAGAAGAAGTTCAACCCAAAAAGCCAAAAGAGCCTAAAGTAAAACTCCATCTAAGAGAAGAGGTCAATAGTACCAAAGTTATGAAAAGTATGCGAAAAGCAGAAACAGGAGAAGCAGAAACAAGAGAAGCACTTGATATCTATCTCAATGCCTTAAATAATTTTGATACCCAAGCCATTGTTGATATGACTTATCCTAAACTTTTTGATGTTATTAGTCTTGACCTTTTTAGACAATACATAAGTTCCATGATGAATGCCAAAGACATTGAAATACAATCATTTACCACCAATATCACCAACATTTCATCTACTACCTACTTTTCAAATGCAACGGCTTTTGCACAAGCCGATTATGATTCTAAAATTCTCATTCATTTTTTAAATGATGAGCTCTATAATAATCAAGAAAAAATAAACTTTCTCTATGATGCACTCATTCATAAATATGGCAAAGAAAATGTTCAAGTCAATGTCGCAGAACGAACCCTTAGCATTAAAAAAGCTGAAAAGTTATTGATGATTAAAACAGAAGATGGTTTATGGAAATTTTTAGGAGACAATAAAAAATATAGAAGACTCTACCCTAGCATTTTACCTCAAGAAATTTTAAATCTCTTAGATTAGAAATGCTCAATGAAATGAAGTACCATACACTCAAACAATATAATCTACCCATTGTTGCTGTCGATTTGTACCCACAGAAGTGACGTAAAAAAATTACTTCTTCTTCTCATTTGCCTTACGTCTGTCTCTATCGGCTTTTTTCTCATCGCGTTTTTTCTTTTGTGCAGCGTAAGTAAATTTACGTTTTTTGTCGTAATCAATGTAACCTTTTTTCTCACGAAGCGTCTTTTTGACAGGTCGTTTTTGTCGGGGTTGTTTGTCTGTTAGTTCAAATCCTTCATAAATCTCACGCTTTACATTCATTCGTAAATCTTTTTCGATTTGAGAAAATCTATTGTAGTCGTGAATGGTTAGTAGTGAAATGACCATTCCTTTGTGATTGGCACGTCCAGTTCGTCCTACTCGGTGGGTGTAATCATCTGTTTTTTCAGGAATCTCAAAGTTCATTACAAAAGGAAGCTCTTGAATATCTACCCCACGTGCAGCGATGTCCGTAGCTACTAAAACTTGTGTTTTTTCTGCTTTTAAAAGACTTAAAGCTTTGGCACGTTCTCCACGTGTTCTGTCACCATGAATGATGGCTGTTCTTATGTTGGAATTTTTTAAGTACTCAAAGACTTTGTTGGCAGATTCTTTAGTATTGGTAAACAAAATGAGTTGTTTGATTTTTAAATCATTGACCAATTTGATAACCAATTCTTCTTTTCTTTTTTTGTCAATTTTGTAGGCTTTATGACTGATGGCATTGACGAGGTCTCTACGGTTACTTACCTCTACAATGGCTGGTTCACGCAAAAACTCTTTGGCTAGGCGTTTAATATTTTGAGAAATAGTTGCTGAACACATAATAATTTGTCTAGGTTTTCCACAGCCGTTTAAAATGGCTTTAATCTCATTGACAAATCCAAGTTCTAACATTGTATCTGCTTCATCAAGGACAATGGTATTGACATTTTCAAGGTTTATTTTTTTATCATTAATGAAGTCTTGCAAACGCCCAGGGGTAGCGACGACTATATCTGCCCCTTTTTTTAGACGCTCTATTTGAATACTTTTAGGTGTTCCACCTTGCACTTTAGCCACGCGAATGTCTAAATGTTTACCATATTCCATAAATGTTTTTGTCACTTGGTCACACAGCTCAATGGTGGGTACAATGACCAATCCACGCACAACTTTGTTCTCATCTTTAACAATTTTCTGTAATTTATTTAAAATTGGAAGCACATAAGCAACGGTTTTACCTGTTCCAGATTTAGAAGCAGCGATGATGTCTAAACCTCTCATACCCAAAGGAATAACTCGGTTTTGAATGGCAGTTGCATTTTCAAATTTAATGCTTTTAAGAATGTCGGGGTGTAAGTTAAATTTGTGAAATGCTTTGATGGGAGTACCTTTTATAGAATTAACTGATGAATAAAAATAATATGTGTGTATTGTAACATAAATTCAGTTCTTATGAAGTGGTGGGTCGGGAGAGACTCGAACTCTCGACCACTCGGTTATGAGCCGAGTGCTCTAACCAACTGAGCTACCGACCCGTTAGAGCAAAAATTATTCAATTTTAAAGATTTTTCTTCATCATTGTTATTTTTGAGTCCGAATTATACATAAAATAGAACCTAAAAGCAAGTAAATTTTCTAAAATACCAAAAAGAAAAGCAAATATAATAAAGGAAGTTCCTCCATGAGAGAACATTGGCAGAGGTAGTCCTACAACAGGAGCTAAACCAATGGTCATTAAGATATTGACAACCATATAGATGAAAAAGAGAAAGGCAATTCCTGCTGAAACAACACGGACAAGATAATCTTTTTTATTTTTCATAGAGATAGAAAGAAGATGTGAAATGAGTGCAATATAAAGTATTATAACACTAAGCATACCAACAAATCCTAAACGTTCACCAAGGTAAGCAAAAATAAAATCAGTTGAAGAAACAGGTAAAAATTTTAATTGGGTTTGTGTCGCCTCTTCTCTTTTTTGTCCATGTAGTCCACCTGAACCAATGGCAATCATGGATTGTTGAACATGATAACTTGGTTTACCAAGGAAGTTTGCAATACGTTGTTTTTGATAGGGCTTTAGTCCGTGCGTGTAAAGCAGTGGGGCAGCCAAGCCCATGACAACCAATAAAGTAAGCCAAATACGTGTTTGGATACCAACTAAAAAGAGTATGCCAAAACCACTTAAAAGTAATACTAATCCTGTTCCTAAATCTGGCTCTTTAGCAATGAGTATAAAGGGTATTAATATGTACAAAGAGAGTTTAATAAACATCTTTAATCCATAGCCATATTTTTGGGGTGGGTGTCTTGATATAATGTAGCCCAACATTAAAATAACTGTAATTTTAATAAATTCAGAAGGTTGTAATGTGATTCCAAGTCCTGGAATTTCTATCCATCTTCTTGCTCCTAAAATACTTTTTCCAAATAACTCAACACTTAAAAGAAGCACTAAATTGACCCAATAAGCTAAAGGAATTAGCCATTGAAATTTACGCCAAGGAATTAAAAAGGCAGTGAAAAATACGCCACTTGCAATAGTATAATAGACCATCTGTTTGTTAAAAAGATGATGGTTAATCTCATTGACAAGGTAAGAGGAAACAACAAAGAGTGGTAGTAGTTGTAATATTAATATAAAATTTATTTTGTGGAGAATACGTCTGTCAAATTGGAACCAGTTCATTGATAATCTTTTTTTTTCTTATTATACAAGGGCTATGGTAAAGAGAAGATTTAATCTTAAGTAGTAAAAATGATTTGTTTTTTATAAGAAAGGAAAAGAATTTTTAATTTAAAAGGAGGAAGAAAATGATTAAAAACTCAACTACTTAAGATATGAGCGAATTATAGCTCATAAAAATAAAAATAAACTTAAATATTATGCGTATTATTTCTTTTTTGTATAATTATTAGAAGTGTCGCTTATTTGTGGGCTTCTCTCCTCCTCGTTTTTTCTTACTTTTTGTGTCATTATGAGCCATGCCTTTTTTTCCCATCATCTTTTCAGCCAACTCTTTAGCTTTTTTCATATTTACACCCTTTTTTTGATTCTCTTTTTTTACTTTTCTATTGGTCGGTGTTTTGAAAGTAAGTAAAAAACCTTCTGTCTCAAAATGCTCTAACTTTTTATTAATTAAAAGTTCTATCTCTTTTAACTGTTCTTTCTCTTTTTCACACACCAAAGAGAGGGCTACGCCCTCTTCACCTGCTCGTCCTGTTCGTCCTATTCGGTGAATATAGTCTTCATTGTTTAAGGGTAACTCAAAATTGATGACATGAGGTAGGTTTATAATGTCTATCCCTCGACCTGCCACATCGGTTGCCACTAGCACAGAAATATTTTTTGCTTTAAACTTTTTAAGTGCGTCCATTCGCATGCCTTGGCTTTTGTCACCGTGAATGGCAAGGGCTTTAATGTTAGTGGCTTTTAGATTTTCTACTATTTTGTCTGCTTGGAGTTTAGTGTTGGTAAAGACAAGTACTTGTTCCCATTTATTTTCACTAATTATCTTACATATTAAAGGCATCTTCTCCTCTTCATTGACATAATTGACCATCTGTTTCACTTGCTTAGTCGAGAGATTCTCTTTGTCTATCTCAATGGTTATGGGATTGTTCAAAAAAGATTTTGCCAAACTCATAATGGGTTTAGCAAAGGTCGCAGAGAACATCACGGAGTGTCTTTGTTTTGGTGTTTGTGCCATAATCTCACGTATCTCATCGACAAATCCCATCTCTAACATTTTGTCAGCTTCATCAAGGACTATCATTTTTAATTCACTTAAATTTAATGAGCCATTTTTTAGATGGTCAAGTACCCGTGCTGTTGTTCCCACGGCGATGTTTGCACCTGCACGAATGGCTGAGACTTGAGAACCTAGTTTAATGCCTCCGTAGAGTGCCACAGAAGTGTGCGAAAAGTTTTCGCCATAATCTTCTATTTTGTGATGTATTTGAATGACCAACTCACGCGTAGGAGCTAAGATGAGAGCATCTATCTTATAGCGTTCCTCTCCTGTTTTTTTAACATCAGACTCTTTTATGTTTTCTAAAAGTGGCAAAACAAATGAGGCTGTTTTTCCTGTTCCTGTTTGAGAAGTAGCCAAGACATCTTTTCTTTTTAATAGTAAGGGAATGGTTTTTTCTTGAATTTCAGTTGCTGTTACATAGTCAAGCTTTTCAAGCGTTTCTAAAAGTTTAGCACTTAAGTTTAATGTTTTAAATGACAAAAAGTATCCTCATAGATAAGATTTAGAATTATAACAAATATTAGGCTATAATTTCAGCAATATTTTTTAACCAATTAAAAGGATTTTTTATGGGTAGAGCGTTTGAATACCGTAAAGCAGCAAAAATGAAACGATGGGGGGCAATGTCAAGAATATTCCCTAAATTAGGAAAAGTGATTACCATGGCAGCCAAAGCAGGAAGTCCTGACCCTGACATGAACCCTAGATTGCGAACTGCCATTCTTACAGCCAAAGCTCAAAATATGCCAAAACATAACATTGAAGCAGCCATTAAAAGAGCCACAGGTAAAGACAGTGCCGACATTAAAGAGCTTCACTATGAAGCCAAAGGCCCTTACGGAACGCAGTTTATTATCGACTGTGCTACCGACAACAACACGCGAACTGTTTCTAATGTTAAAGCAGCACTTACACGTAACTCAGCTGAAATGCTAACGGCTGGTTCACTCAACTTTATGTTTACAAGAAAATCGGTCTTTACTTTTGACAAAACAGATGAGATGGACATAGAAGAGCTAGAGCTAGAACTCATTGACGCTGGTCTTGAAGAGATAGAAGAAGATGTTGAACCACAAGAAGATGCTGAAGACAAAAAAATTGTGCGTATTTTTGGTGAATTTTCAGCCTTTGGTGATTTGTCTAAAGCCCTTGAAGAGATGAAAATTGAAGTAACCAAAGGGGAGCATCAATACATCGCCAACATGCCCATTGATTTAACTGATGAGCAGATGGAAGAGGTTGATGTCTTAATCGACCGACTTGAAGAAGATGAAGACGTTCAAGCTGTTTATACTAATATTAATTAGTATAAACGCTTACCCCTCGCCTAAAACGAACCAATAAGACCTCCTCACTATGTAATGAAAAAAATCTACGGTAAATGTCACTTTTCATTACACCTATTCCTAAACTTTCTATTATTTTTTTCTCTTTACCCTCTTTCGGTTTTGAACGTGTAAGGGGCGATTGCTATCGCACCATCAAATTAGATTGGTATAGAAAAAAACTTTATTCAAAGGCTTATTTAAATTGGTGCGATAGCAATCGCCCCCTACAAGATGCCAAACATAAGATAGTTAATGCGTGAAATTTAGGAAATGTTAAAATATGAGAATTGGTTGGGGTGGTTTTGTTTTTTTGTTGTTATTTTGATAGGTATTACCACGGAGACCGTGGTAACGAGGAATATCTTTTTATTTAAGTTGTACTAAACTCCGAACATCATTAAACCCAAACTCCTTCAACAACTCCCCATCTCTAAATACAACTCTTAATACTTCTCTCTAAACCTAGCTAAAATCTCCAAAAACTCATCATTCAAATACCCATAAACTTTTTCTTCTATCTCTTTAGGAACACCATAATACGCCTCTGCAATTCCACCTGCTATTGCCCCCATAGTATCAGCATCTCCACCCAATGAAACACAGTTTCGTATGCAATCTTCAAAAGAAGTAGCGTCTAAAAAACAGATAATAGACTCTGGCACAGATTTTTGGCAACTTACTTCAAACTTATAGTTTGGTCGTATTTCATCAACTGTTCTACTTAAATCGTATTCAAAATCTTTAGATATTCGCTCTCTTATCTGCTCTTTCGTCGCACCCTTTCGAGCCATAAAAATTGCCAATGCAGTAGCTTCTGCCCCTTTTATGCCCTTTGGGTGATTGTGAGTTATTTCTGCTGTTTTTCTTGCTTCTTCTAATACTTTTTCTTCACGCTCATAAGCCCAAGCTACAGGTGAAACTCTCATCGCTGAACCATTTCCCCAAGAGTTATAAGGTTTATGTTTATCACCTTTTAGCCACTTTTTAAATGACCCACCATAACCCACGTCAAAATATCTTAAGCCAAAATCTATCACATTATCAAGATAAGGTTCATCATCTAAAATTGACTTGGCGATTGCCATACTTAAAGTTGTATCATCTGTAAACTTACTCTTTGGGTGAAACAACTCAAACTCTTTTGTTTTTATCTTGTGAAACTCATAATATGAGCCTATGATTTCACCTGCTATTGCTCCTAGCATTTTAACTCCTCTATCTTTTTTACTAATTTTAAAACCTCTTCTGAAATAGAGCCATAATTCACAATCATAACCTCTAACTCATAATCTGAATACTTCAAAACAGCCCTCTCTATGGCTGAACATATCCATGCCAAATCATTACCAAAAACGCCTCCACCTACCAAGGTTAAGTAAACTCTGTCATCTCCATTTAAAATCCCTGCACAGATGGTCGCTTCGTAAGAAGCCTCTAAAATCAAAGAGGAAAAAGGTTTCCAAAGTTCAGAAGAAAGCCCCACATAAGAGATAGGTAATGCAGAACAATAAGCTTGTGAAACTCGGTGGCTACATTCACCCAATGTCACTTGTGTATCCCACATTAAGCCTATGCGTAACCTCTCTCGAAGCTCATCGACCTCATCTTCACTCATACTATCTAACTTATGATTTATAGCATAGAGTCCATCCTCTTTTAGCAAGGCATACCCATTTCGCATCTCCCAAAGAGCATTGTTCTCATTTCCCAACGTATCGCCCATGTCTGCCAAACAATCTATCTGTTTACTCACACTCTGCCCCACTTGCCCTTCTAACTCCACAAAGTAGTTTCGGTAAATCGTCCCTGCCCCTGCACAAATGGCACAAATAGGTCCTTGTGTATGGTCATGTTCATATCGTTCTATTCCCATTTCAGGTGTTACATCTGCTCCAACCATCTCTAAGAGGTTAAACTGTGAGGCTACTTGAAACAAAGCATTTACATTGTTTGGGTCAAGATGTAAGGCTTTTACATCTGATTGACTAGCTTGAAGTTTTAGTTTTCCTTTTTGGGCTTTACTATTTCTAACTCGTTCTCTTAGCTCTTTTAGTGATGGAGTGTCTAGTGTTCCATAATGGTACTCTTTACCGTTAATTAATGATTTTAGTTTACCGTCTTTTAGGGTTATGTTTTTTTGTATGGCTTCTTTTGATTCTTGGAAGCCTGTTAGTTTTTTTAGCCACATGTTAAATTGATTTCTCCAATTGTTCTGATAATCTATTATCACTTATTTTAAGCCTTTCGGCGAAACTCTTCTCTATACCAATTTACATAAACGGTGGATTAAAATCCACCCTACGTACCTCGAACCTCATCAAAGCCATAATCTTTTAATAGTTTCCCATCTCTAAAAATAACCCCCAAAAGGTTCTCTCTCTTCCCAAGCTCTTCCACTCTAAGCGTTTCAAAATCTTTAGTTAAAGCTAGTCTTCCTTTTTTAGAGCGTTTTCCTTGGTCACTTATTGGGTCTTTGTAAACGTCTCTCCATTCTCCATCTACACAAATAGCTGAGGCTTTCATGGCAAATCTGAAGTCGTCTCTTCCTACGGCTTGTAGGAGTCCTCCACCCATTCCAAAGGCGATGTTATCAGCAGAGAAACCCTCTTGTTTTAATGCTTCTAATATCTCTTTTATGGCTTTTTTATCTACCCCATCGCCTTGGATAATTCGTACACAATCGTCTAAAACAATGTAGCCTTTAGCGTTCTTGTAGCCTCCAAAGGCTTTGTAAACTCTTTTCATGACCTCTAAAACCATCGCTTTTGGTTCTCCTGAATCTGGGCGAATGACTAGGGTTGCTCCACTGCTTTTTACTTGCTCTTTTAGCTCTTTACCCCAAATGTTACTAACTGCGTTGAAGATGTCGTAAGCGTCGGAGACTACGGCAAATATTTTGCCCTCTTCTCCAAACTGTTTTACCATGTTTGCATAGGCATCTACTTCGCCCTCTTTTTGCCAAGAGGTCATGGTGGAGTGTTCTGAAGCTGGAATAGAAAACCCTGCCATATCTGCACCATAATAGCGTCTAGCACCAATGATGCCACTCAATGTGTCTGTGCCTTGAAAGTTTACTAAGTGAGCCATGCCACCAAGCATGGCTGACTCCTCACTTGATGTTCCTCTTGCTCCAAAATCGTGAAGTTTAAAGGGTAGTTGAGCCTCTACATTGTCACTTGTCTGTTCCAAATAATCTCTTATTATCTCTTTAATCGAGTAAGAGAGTGTCGCCACTGTTGTAGGAAACCAAACGGCTCTAAGGAGTGCTGTTTCTAAGTACGATGTTAGCCAAGGCACTTTTGGGTCGGTGTTTACCACTTGAACCAAAGGTGACATTAGAGGAATTAACGCTCCCTCTTTGACAGCACTTATCTCAATGGGCAAATAACCATTGTGTTCTTCTAAAATATATTGCCACCCCTCTTGGTTAAAAGGCAAACCGTGTGCTGTTATGATGGCATTGGCTTCGTCTATGTTCTCTTGGGTTATGGGCGTTAATAAATAGGCTTTGATGAATGCTTGTAATCCAAAAAATAGTGTTTTAGGATACTCACCACCTCGTGCTTCTATGTAAGAGCTTACATACTCACTCTTTGGTGGGTATTGTAAATAGTGACTTGATTTATAGCTGTCTGTGTTTAGTATTATGTTGTTTGTGTTCATTGAAAATCCTTCAATTTAATTTTTTTGTTCTTTACCGTCTTTCGGTTTTGAACGTATAAGGGGCGATTGCTATCGCACCAATTTAAATAAGCCTTTGAATAACGTTTTTTCTATGCCAATGTAATCTGATGGTGCGATAGCAATCGCCCCCTACAAAATGGAAAACATAAGGTACTCAAAGGTCTAATCTCCTCCATCAGAAGAGGGAGGTGTTTCAGTTCCTCCCATACCTGCAGATGACCCACTACCTGTTCCATCATCATTGCGTATAAACTCTAAATAAGCTCCTATAAATGGAAGTATTATAATTATGAATATTTTAAATAATTTTTCCTCCCAATATAAAAACTCATCATTTATTACCAAAATTATTGCAACTACATCTAAAAATATCATTACAATTACTATTAAATTAAAAATTGTTAAAGTCATTAATTGCTTCCTTATAAGATATTAAACATTAAATAATAGAGTCCAAATTTTAGGACAAAATAGGCTATCATCACGCCCATATAAAAGTTTTTATCGGCGTGTAGGCGTTGAAAAGCTATTAATGCACCAAGCAGAGGAAGTAACCAAACCATCATTTTATATTTTGATTTCTCTTCGTCTAACATATAGACCTCATCTTTAGAGATGCTGTAATGTGTGTAGAGGTTAAACCCTATGACACCTGCGATGAAAAAATAGATTTCAAACATCTTTTACCCCACCATCGCTTGAACAATATGATAATGGTCTTCAAACATCAACTCTGGTTTTACCTCGGCAAAGGGAACCCAAAAAGCTTTACTGGCATCATCTCCACCTTTTACTTTTGGCAATTTATCACCTTTTAACTCAATGAGATAAGCGTGAGTAACTGTTCGACCTCTAGCTGACCTATACGGGTCATCAAAAACCTGCATTTTCGTGATGCTTCCTGCTAAAACAGGGGCTGGTACTTTAATGCGTGTCTCTTCTCTTAGCTCTCTGATTACGGCTGATTTAAGCGTCTCATTGGCATCTAAAAATCCTCCAGGCAGTGCCATTAAGCCTTTTCCTGGTTGGGCTTTTCGCTCAATCATTAAGATGTGTCCACTTTGCACTACCACGGCATCTACGGTGATGAACATTGGGGTGTAAGGGGCATTGTCCCACGCTGATTTGTATTTTTTGACAAAATGAAACTCATTTTGAACTTGCTCATAAGCTTTGCTTCTTTTAAACTTCTCTAAGGCAATGGCAACATTGCTGTTTAGGCTACTGCTTAACTCTGCCTTGTCAAAATAGAGTTCTCGAATGTCCGTAGAAGAGATATTTTCATAATTTTCCACCTCTTCACGCTCCCATTGAGGAAAAAGGGTTAGATACTCTGAAGAGCTATCTTTTTGATGCCCAATGAGTCCCACTTTTGGGCTTGAAGCTATTTTGTTGTGGACGACACCACTTACTAATTGTTGTACCGATTTAATCCATCGTTGGTTATTGTAGGTTTGGTCAAGTAGTGGAAAAGCTAAAATACGGCGATTCTCTTCTTGTGAAAAAGCCAAACGCATTAAACTTTCTCGTTCATTAAAATCCCATGGGTTTCTAACGGTACGAGGCTGATAGGCTGAACCAATAAGCACGATGACTTTGTCTGACAATTCTAAAGCTTTGCGAATAACACTTTCGTGTCCTGTGTGAAATGGCTGAAATCTGCCAATAAAAATGAGGTAATCATACTTCATCACTAAACTCCTTAGCGAAAATAAATTTACTCTTTATGGGTCTATCCCTAGAGTAGAACAGCATCAAAAAATCCTTTTGAGCTGTGCTAGTTTAGCATGTTTTTCTTAAAGAACTTTAACTAACGAAGCTGAAGCTTATGCTATAATTCTAAATGAATAAAGAAGTAAATATAGTAATTTTAGGAGCAGGAGCGAGTGGGCTTATGCTAGGAGCATTGTTAAAAAATCAAGACTTTTTGATGATTGATAACAATGCAAAAATAGGCTCAAAAATCTTGGTTTCTGGTGGTGGGAGATGTAACATTACCAATGAAAAGGTAAAACCCCAAAATTTTGTCGCAGAGCAAGGTTTTGTGCGTAATGTTCTTAAACGATTTGACCAACACGCCCTTTTGACTTGGTTGGGTGAACGTGGCTTACGCCCTATTATGCGTAAAAATCACCAATATTTCTGTGAACACTCTGCCAAAGAGATAGTGGAGGTTTTTAAGAAAGAAATTAATCATAAAAATATTGTTCTCAATACAAAGATAGAAAAAGTCGAAAAATTAAATGAGCATTTTGAAGTTCTTACCTCAAAAGGCAAGATTAAAGCAAAAAAAGTTGTGGTTGCCACAGGTGGACTCTCTTTTCCTAAATTGGGTGCGACCAATATTGGCTACGAAATCGCTAAAGATTTTGGGCATGAAGTTTCCTCTTTGTCTGCTGGACTTGTTGGATTTACCGTTCAACCAAATGAGTTCTTTTTTAAATCTTTAAGTGGAATTTCCACAGAAGTTAGCATTAAAGTCGGCAATAAAAAAATAGAGGGTTCATTACTTTTTACCCACAAAGGCATCTCTGGACCAGCTGTTTTAAATGCGTCACTCTATTGGCAAAAAGGTAAAATTGAAATTGACTTTATGCCTAAGATTAATCTAAAATCGTTGGAGAGTTCCCAAAAAAATATTTCACGAATGTTGGGTTTACCTTCAAGAGTTGCTAAAACATTTTTAGATACATTAAATATTGAAGATAAAACTTGTTCTAAACTAAGCCATAATGAGTGGCAAAAAATAGAAAAATTCAAAGCTTATACCTTCGCACCTGCTGGCACATTTGGTTACTCTAAAGCAGAAGTAACCAAAGGAGGGGTATGTTTAGATGAGATAGAAGCTTCTTCCATGATGAGTTTAAGAAATGAAGGATTATACTTTTTAGGGGAAGTATTAGATGTCACAGGTGAGCTTGGTGGGTATAATTTTCAATGGGCATTTTCATCAGCCTATGTTTGTGCAAAAAGTTTAAAATAATTTAGAAAAGAGAGAAATTTATGGCAGTAAAAGAAGTTATTTATAAAGATAAAATATTTAAATTGAGTTATGAACTTGTTAATCCAAGTCAAGAAAAAGCAATTTTAATTCTTCATGGGTGGGGATCAAATAAGGAGATTATGAAACAAGCTTTTGCCAAAGAGCTAAAAACATATAAACATATCTATTTGGACATGCCAGGTTTTGGGGCAAGTAATAATGAGACAATACTAACAACAGAAGATTATGGCAAAATAGTTTTGTTATTTTTAAAGAGTTTAAATGTTCAGCCCATTCTGGCTATGGGACACTCTTTTGGGGGTAAAGTGGCGACACTACTTAAGACAAAACATTTAGCATTGCTCTCTTCAGCAGGAGTAGTCACCGAAAAACCTTGGTCAATTAAAGTAAAAATTGCTACCTTTAAGTTGCTTAAGCCTTTAGGATTTAAGAAAATTAGAAAACTATTTGTCGCTCCTGATGCCCAAGGTATGTCGCATGAGATGTATGAAACTTTTAAAAATGTGGTAGATGAAGACTTTGAAGCTGAGTTTGCTAAATCTAAAAGTAAGGCACTTTGTTTTTGGGGTATTGAGGACACAGCAACCCCACTCTATACAGGTGAAAAAATAGCTGGGCTTATTGCTGACTCAGAATTTTATCCTTTAGAGGGTGACCACTTTTTCTTTTTAAAACATGCACACTTTATTGCTCAAGAGATTCAGAAGCACACCAAATAATGGCCAAGAACTTTTAACTCCATAAATTTTATGGTATTATTCTCTCAATTAAAGTTATCGGAGATAAGATAAAATGAATTTTGCAAATATTTTTTCTAGTATGATGGGTAATACAGAGACCAAAGATGAACAAAGTAAATGGATAAAGTGTCCAAAATGTTTAGCACTTATGTACCATAAAGAGATAGAAATTAAATGTTCAGTTTGTCCAAAATGTAACCATCATTTTAGAATAGATGCACAAAAGCGTCAAGATTTTCTCTGTGATGAGGGTTCATTTGTTGAATTTGATGCCAATTTAACACCCATTGACCCTTTAAAGTTTACCGATAAAAAATCCTATAAAAAACGTTTAGAAGAGGCAAAAGCCAAAACAGGTAAAATCTCTTCTGTTGTTTCAGGTTCGTGTACCATTAATGGTATGGAGACAGAGTTGGTTATTTTTGATTTCTCTTTTATGGGTGGAAGTTTAGGCTCTGTTGAGGGTGAAAAAATTGTACGTTCAATTAACCGTGCTATTGAGAAGAAGTGTGGATTTATTATTATCTCTGCTTCGGGTGGTGCGAGAATGCAAGAGAGTACGTTCTCTTTACTTCAGATGTCTAAGACTTCAGCAGCTTTAAATAGATTACATCTAAAAGGTTTACCGTTTATCTCTTTGCTAACTGACCCTACTATGGGTGGAGTTTCTGCCTCTTTTGCAATGCTGGGTGATATTATCATCGCTGAACCAGGGGCATTGATTGGTTTTGCAGGACAAAGGGTTATTAAACAAACCGTTGGGGTTGATTTACCCGAAGGATTTCAACGTTCAGAGTTTCTACTCGAACATGGATTGATTGATATGATTGTTGATAGAAATGATATGAAAGAGACCATTGCTGGAGTGTTAAAACTCTTTTTAGAGGACAATCCAAAAGTCGTATAGTTTAATGAAAATTAATATTTATATTATTGATAAAAAATCAAAAGACAAACTCTATGCACCACTCATTGAACACTATATAAAAATTGCAAAACCCTTTGCCAAAGTGGAAGTTTTTGAAATCTACAACAAAGAGATTAATAAAGCCCATGAAATTTCCACAGAAGCCTCACAAAAATCTTATACTCTAGCATTAGAACAACAATTAAAGGGTGCATACAATATTGCATTAAGCCCTGATGGAAAAGAGCTAGATAGTTTTAAATTTTCAGAACTGTTTAAGGATAGAGGGGTAGTAAACTTCTTTATTGGTGGAGCTTATGGGCTTGAAGAGAGATTTTTAACACAATGTAATAATAGCATCTCTTTGGGTAAAATTACAATGTCACATAAGTTGGCAAAAGTAGTATTGTTAGAACAAGTTTTTAGGGGATTAACTATTTTAAATAATCACCCATATCATAAATAATATTAGGAGAATATATCAGTATGCTAAATCAAACAGAAATAGATTTTTTTAAAGTAGCATTACAAGAGAGAAAAGAGACCATTAAAAAAAACTTATTAATTAATTCAAATGAGCGAGATGGCATGAGAGAAAATGAACTAAAAGATGAAGCAGACCATGCTTCAATGTCACTCGATTCAGCTGTCGATAATGCAATTTCAATACAACAATCGAAAGAATTAGCAGAAATTGAACTGGCTTTAGATAAAATTAAAGATAAAACTTACGGTACCTGTGATTTATGTGGTTCAGAAATCAACATAGAACGCTTAAAGGTAAAAAACTTTGCACGTTACTGTATAAATTGTAGAGAAGTTGTAGAAAAAGAGTAATTTTACAAAAAATAAGGAGTAGTTATGCGTTTAGGTTTATATATTATAGCATCAATTGTGCTAATGGTTATTATAGGAAGTTTTACTTATATGATTAACCCTGGAAATTATACGATTAGTGATTTAGGGATACCTATACCTCCCATTCCTGTAGCTGTTTGGATAGTATTACCAATGCTACTTCTTATGATTGCTTCATTGGTACATATGATGTTTTATGGAACTAAAAACTTTTTTAAGTTTAAAAAGTGGGAAAAAGAGACAAACACTTTAGATGATGCACTCTATTGGTCTTTATTACAAGAGCCTAAAGCACATAAATTTCATCTACCTCTTTTTAAAAAAACAGCATCACTCTTCGATGTTTCTTCTATTAGTGTAAATGGAGCTGTTGATGATATGTCCGATAAATTACGTAGTGCATTAACCATCATTACTGAAATTAATCGTGGAGAGTATGTTGATCTTAAAGCAAAAAAGTTAGAAAAAGTCCTCTCATCAACAAACCCATTTGTTATTAAAAACTTACAAAATCGTCTTCAAAAAGAAGAAAAATTTGCCGAAGAAGTTTTACAATCAAAAGAAGCATACAGTGAAGAAATTTTCAATGAAGCTTTAAAAGTTTTTTCATCAAAAACAACCTTTCCAAAAGCGTTGAAGTATGTTAAACTCTATAACAAAGAGGGATTCCTAACCTTACTTACACGTGTTGAAAATGACGATAATTTAGGACTAACTAAAGAGATATTAGACACCTTTATTGTTCAACTTGAATCAGATTTAAAATGTACTGAGTATCTACAAATCGCCACATTAATGATGAATCAACTCTCTCCAGATGATAACTTAAAATTATGGAGAGAGTATGAAGGTAAATATGATGATGCACAAATTGCTTATCTGTACTTACTTTTTGATTATGAGATGATTGAGAAAGCTGGAGAGTATTTAGAAGAGCATGAAGAGAGTGAATTTAAACGCTTTAGAGCATTGTTTGATTTGAAAAAAGAGCATAAAAAATACAGAATTACCGATTTGATGAATATTCGTCACATCTGTAAAGCTTAAACGAGGTACTTAGTTTAGTGCCTACTTTAGATTTTTCAAAACCCCTTTTTGCCCTTGCCCCTTTGGCAGGGTTTACTGACCTTCCTTTTCGTTCTGTGGTTAAAAAATTTGGTGCCGACTTTACCATTTCGGAAATGATAAGCTCCAATGCTTTAGCCTTTAAAAGTAAAAAAACTTTTAAAATGTTGGAAAAAAATGAGCTTGAAACACCTTACAGCATACAAATAGCAGGGTCAGATTTAGAAATAGTCCGTAAGGCAGTAGAACTCATTAATGAGCGTGATGGGGTCGATGTGATTGATTTAAACTGTGGTTGCCCTGCTCCCAAAATTGTCAATAACCTACAAGGCTCTTCCCTACTTACAGACTTACCTCAAATGGCTAAAACCATCGAAACCATTAAAAAGTACTCTAACAAAGAATATACTTCCGTCAAAATGCGTTTAGGCTTTAATGAAAAAAATCATATTGCCCAAGCCAAACTTTGTGAAGATGCAGGAGCTGATTTTATTGCTGTTCACGGACGTACACGAGCAGGACGCTATAAAGCTTCGGTAGATTATGATGCTATTAAAGAGATAGTTGAAGCAGTAAACATACCTGTTCTTGCCAATGGTGATATTAATAGCCCCGAAAAAGCAAAATGGGTGTTAGAACATACAGGAGCATCTGGCGTAATGGTTGGACGTGGTGCAGTTGGACGACCTTGGATATTTCAGCTTATGAAAAATCATATCAATGGCAGTGAAAATGCTGAACTCTCTTCAGCACTCATTCAAGAAGTGGTTTTAGAACATTTTGACCAAATGATAGCCCATTACGGTGAACATGGAGCATTGATTTTTAGAAAACATCTTCATACTTACTCTAAAGCAGGTTATCAAGGAGCATCAAAATTTAGGGACTTGGTCAATCGGATTGAAGATGTTTCTGAAATGAGAGATGCCACAAAAGAATTTTTTGCACAAGAGTACAGTTACTAAGCTTTTACTCTTTTTTAAAAGTAAAAGCACTTTTTATAATAAGTAATATAAGCATCAAGGCTAAAATTTCATAGCCCACAGTCCACGTAAACATAAATATATTAAATATCATTTTACTGTATTCTTGAAAGCCATCTTTATAGCCATTTAAAATGGTTATAGTGATTAAACCTACCATATAGGGCAGTAGAATAAAGAGAGAGATTATAACAACTTTTTGCAAACTCTCTGGTAGATAGATATAATCTTCAATATGAACTTCTTGAGAAAAAAAACCTTTAGGTTCATTTTTCTTCTTTTCTAATTTTTTTCTACGAGATTGAATTTTTTCTTCATTAAAGGTTCTTTTTGCAGTAACTAAATATGGATCATGTGTACCTGACATTAAAAGCACCTCCTTAAAATTATATTAATAAGTTATTATACATATTTAATATTAAATTAATAAAAGTATTTTTTAATTTTCTGAATATCGTCTATAAAATAAGAATATAACAGAGAATTAGATAAAATCTTTTAATAAAAAAATAGGTTTTAACTTTTGAAAACATTAACAATCATAGATACCTTTGGGTTCTTCTTTCGCTCTTATTTTGCTCTTCCTCCCCTTAAAAATTCAGATGGTTTTCCCACAGGACTTTTGACAGGATTTATAAACCTCATAGACTCACTTCATCGTGACCACAATACAGACTATATTGTTTTTGCCTTAGATTCTAAAGGCAATACCTTTAGAAATGAAATTTACCCTGACTATAAAGCCAATAGAGATGCACCTCCTGAAGATTTGGTGAAACAGCTTCCCATTGCGATTGATTGGATTAGGGAGATGGGCTTTGCCCATTTAGCAAAAGAGGGTTATGAAGCCGATGATATTATTGCCACTTTAGCCAAATATGGAAAAGAGCAAGGTTTACAAGTACGCATTGTTTCACACGATAAAGATTTATATCAAATGATAGAAAATGGTCACGTGGTAATGTATGATTCACTCAAACGAAAAGAGATTAGTGAAAAAGAGTGTTTTGAAAAGTTTGGGGTGTATCCTAAAGATTTTATCAATTTTCAAGCCATTGTAGGAGATACAGCCGACAATGTCCCAGGGGTAAAAGGGATTGGTAAAGTAGGAGCATCTAAACTTATTAACAAATACCACACCTTAGAAAACATCTATGATGACCTTGAAAATGCAGGAACGCCAAACATTCAAAAGAAACTTTTAGAGAGCAAAGAGAGTGCGTTTATGTCACGTGAATTGGTGACGATGAATCAAGATGTCTTTAAAGATTTTGATTTAGAGAGTTTTGCTTTTGAAGATAAAAACTACCTCACCTGCTTAATGGACGACTTTGAGCGTTATGAGATGCGAAAAGCCTTAGAAAAAGCAAAAGTTGGGGTTGATTTTTCTGACATAGAGGAGGAAGAGATAGATGAAGAAGATGCTTTTAAAGCGATTTGTCTTGACACTAAAGAGAAGCTTTTTAAAGTAATCGAACAAATAGAGCCAAATACCTTAGTCGCTTTTGATACAGAAACCACAGGACTTGACACAAAAAAAGACAAAATGGTTGGTTTCTCTTTTGCCCTCAATGAAAAAGAAGCCTATTATGTCCCCATAGCTCACGCTTATTTGGGAGTTACTGAACAAGTAAGCATAGAAGATGCCATAGAAGCCATAAAGCAAATACTCAAAGCCAAAGTGATTGGACAAAATCTAAAATTTGACTTTTCACTGCTCTATCATCAGTATGGTATTGAAGAGGTAACTCCTTTTGCAGACACTATGATAATGGCGTGGCTACTCAACCCAGGGAGCAAAGTAGGACTTGATGCTTTAGCCAAAAAGTTTTTTCGTTATGAGATGAAGCCGTTTAAATCTTTGGTTAAAAAAGGCGAAACTTTTGCCAATGTAGATATTGAGACAGCTACATTTTACGCCAGTGAAGATGCGTGGATGACCTTTATGCTCTATGGGGCATTAGACAAAGCGATGAGTTTGGCTTCGATTGAGCATCTAAAAGATTTGGCGACAGAAGTAGAGTACCCTTTTGTAAACACGCTTATTGCCATGGAAAAGCGAGGCATCAAAATTGACATAGAAAAACTAAAAGATTTGCAAGAGATGTTAAGTAGTCGATTAGCTCAACTTACCGAAGAAATTTATGCCTTATGTGGAACAGAGTTTAACATTAAATCCACTCAACAGCTTGGCAATGTTCTTTTTGGGCATTTGGGTTTAAAAGGGGGCAAAAAAACCAAAACAGGTTACTCTACCAATGAAAAAGTATTGAACTCACTCAAAGGGGAACATGAGGTTATTGAAAAAATTTTAGAATACAGAACCACCCAAAAGCTTCTTTCTACTTATGCTGAACCTCTTATTAAATTGGCTAAGAGTGATGAGCAAAACCGTATCTATACCTCATTTTTACAAACAGGAACAGCCACAGGACGGCTTAGTTCTAAAGAGCCTAACCTACAAAACATTCCTACCCGTTCAGAATTGGGTCGAAAAGTACGAGAGGCATTTGTTGCCAAAGAGGACTACAAACTCTTAAGCATTGACTACTCACAAATTGAGCTTAGACTTTTAGCACACTTTTCACAAGACCCTGCCCTACTTGATGCCTTTAACAATGGCTTGGACATTCACTTAGCCACAGCCATTAAACTCTTTGGAGAGGAAGAAGCACAAGCCAAAAGAGGCTATGCAAAATCCGTAAACTTTGGAATTTTGTATGGAATGGGAGCGAAAAAACTCTCCGATGAGTTAGGGATTACAAGCAAAGAAGCCAAAGAGATTATTACAGCTTATTTTGAAAACTTTTCCACCATTAAAGACTTTTTAGCCAAAATCCAAGAGGATGTAAAAACCATTGGCTATGTGGAGACCATCTTAAAACGACGACGAATATTTGACTATGAAAATGCCACAGGAATGCAAAAAGCGGCCTTTTTACGTGAATCGGTCAATGCAGTTTTTCAAGGAAGTGCAGCTGACCTCATTAAACTCTCTATGCTAGAGATTGAGATTTTTATGAAAGAAGAGAACATAGAGGGTGCGATGCTTTTACAAATCCATGATGAACTTATTTTTGAGATAAAAGAGGAGATTATTGAAGAAGTTGCCCCAAAGCTTCAACATATTATGGCAAATATTATGCAACTTGATGTTCCTTTAGAATGCTCTGTAAATATTGGTGACTCTTGGGGGGAGTTGAAGTAATATATTAAGTCTTATTAAAGCTATCCAAGCTAATATAAGCCTATGCATGAAACTAAAACATTAAAAGAGATACAAGTAAGCAACCCCTACCTTAGTTTAGATAGTGAATTTTATGAACGCGTAAAACCAACGCCTTTGGTTAAACCACATCTAATCCATGCCAACAAAACGGTGGCAAAACAACTGGGCATAGATGAAAAAGAGCTAGAGAGTGATACTTTTGTAAAATTACTTAACGGTGAATTTCACTTTAAAGGTGCTGAACCATTTGCCATGTCTTATGCTGGTCACCAATTTGGCTATTTTGTTCCACAACTAGGTGATGGTCGTGCCATTAACATAGGAAGCATTAACAAGCTAGGACTACAACTCAAAGGAGCAGGTCAAACAAAATACTCACGTAATGGAGATGGTCGTGCTGTACTTCGTTCAAGTATTCGTGAGTACCTTATGAGTGAAGCGATGATTAATTTAGGTATTCCTAGTACTTTATGTTTAGGAATTATTGGTTCAGAACATGGAATCTATCGTGAAAAGACTGAAACAGGTGCAATTGTTTGTCGCGTAAGTGACTCTTGGGTACGTTTTGGTACATTTGAATACTTTGCAGCACATGGTCTTTACCCTGAACTAAAAGCCTTAGCTGACCATGTCATAGAAGAGAACTTCCCTCACCTCAAAGGAAAAGCTGACCCTTATAACTTACTTTTCAATGAAGTCCTTGCAAAAACAGCTAGACTCATGGCACAATGGATGTCTGTGGGCTTCAACCATGGGGTTATGAATACCGACAATATGTCCATCACAGGGGTCACCATAGATTATGGGCCTTTTGCTTTTTTAGATGATTTTCACTATCAAAACATCTGTAACCATACCGATACTAAGGGACGCTACGCTTACATTAATCAGCCAGCTGTTGGAAAGTGGAACTTACAAGCACTGATGAGTGCCTTTAGTTATTTAACCCCCATTGAGGGATTAAGACAATGTTTAAACTTTTATGACCTTGGCTATGTACGCTACACACACTACTACATGACCAAAAAACTAGGGCTAGAAAGAACCACAAAAAATGACCCACAACTCATAGAAGAGATGTTCAACATGCTCAATACCTTACAAGTAGATTACACCGTATTTTTACGTACCCTTAGCCATTTTGAATACAAAGACAATCGAGAAGAGCTACTTAAACTTGGACTTTACCATGAGCCTATGAACAGTTGGCTAGATAAATATGATGAACGTATTAAAGATATTAATGCCACAGAACGTAAAGAGCAGATGTTAAGTAACAATCCCAAATATGTTTTAAAAAATTATATGCTTCAAGAGGCAATTGATGCAGCTGAAAAGGGAGATTTCTCAGTGGTTGATGACCTTTTTAAAATTGCCCAAACCCCTTTTGATGAGCATGAAGCATTTGAGCGATGGGCAAAACCAACCCCTAAAGCCTTTAAAAATCAAAAGCTTTCGTGTTCCTCTTAACCCAACTCTTTGGGTATTTTTTTAGTGGTTTTTGCTCCCATCTCTTTGAGTTGTTCTACTTGACGCACAATGTTCCCTTTTCCTTCACTTAAGCGTTTTTTAGCTGACTCAAATGAGCCTTGAAGGGTGTCAAACTGTCGGGAGAGTTTGACCATATCTTCAGAAAAATTTACAAATTTATCATACAATGCCCCTGCCCGTGAAGCTATCTCTTTGGCATTTTGTGTCTGTTTTTCGTATTTCCATACATTTTCTATGGCTCTTAAGCCAATGAGCAGTGTTGTCGGACCCACCAAAAGAATATGGCGTTTAAAAGCATCATCATACAAAGAGGGGTCTTTTTCTAAAGCCAATGCCAATGCCCCCTCAATAGGCACAAACATAAAGATAAAATCCAAAGTGTTAATCCCTAAAAGCTTTTCATAATTCTTCTCTGCCAAATCTTTGATGTGGTGTCTAGTGGCTTTTATATGTTCTGCCAAATAGACCTCTTTTAGCTCACTTGTATCGGCTGAAATAAATTTTTCATAAGCATTGAGCGATGTTTTCGCATCAATGATTAAATCACGGTCATCAGGGAGATGCACCAAAACATCAGGGCGATAGGTTTTACCCTCATAATTTTTTAGGGCAACTTCGCGTGTATATTCTTCCCCTTTACGTAAACCAGAAGATTCCAAAACTTTTTCTAAAATCATCTCGCCCCAAATACCTTGTTGTTTCTTCTCCCCTTTTAAGGCTTTGGTCAAATTAATAGCATCTTGACTAATTTGATGGTTAAGCTCTTTTAATGAGATAATCTCTTGCTTTAACATCGCTCTGTCTTTAGACTCTTCGGAGTAGAGCGTATTTATCTGCTTTTTAAAATCTGATATTTGGCTCTCCATTGGTTTAATGAGTGCAGAAAGATTCTCTCCACTAAGCTTTGTAAACTCTTTTGAATTGCCTTCAAAGACTTTAGAGGCTAAATGAGTAAACTCTTCTTTTAGCTCATCTCGATGCTTTTTTTGTTCATCTACTTTAATTTTTGTTTCATGTACTTGCAGATGCAAACTGTTGTTTAAGGCTACTAAATCTTCATTTCGTTTACTCAATAAAGCATGATTCTCTTCTTGTTTTTCAAAACTTTTTTGAAGTAGTTCATAGCGTACACGCAACTGTTCAAAGGCACTTTTTTGTTTATGCATCGCTTCAACATGGTCTCTATTTTCATCGATAATACGCTCTTTAAAACGTTCTATTTTAGAAGCATACTCTTTAATGGTCTCTTTGCTTTTAGCAAAATATTCAAGCGATCGCTCTTGTTCCATATTTTTCTTTCGTTCCTCTTGAAAAGCTTCATAAAACTCATTTAAGCGTTCTTCTTTAGCTTTGTCTATGGCTTTTGCTTGGTCTAAAATCGCTTCTAGTTTAGCAATGCGAGAGAGAAACACAACAATAATAGTTGAGATAATAATAACAATAAGAAGAAACAGCCCTAGTGCAATATAAAAAGCATTTCCCATTTGAAAATTGGTAACAAATTCTTGCAAAATCAACCTTTAATGATGTCGTAATCTTGAGGGGCATTACACTCTAAAACATTCTCACTAATGCTTGAAGCATATTTCATATTTGTAAATACTATCTTTACCTTATTGTCCAAGTTATCAACATAGCTAATCTCTTTCAGTTGCTCCTCTTTATCTAAGACAATAAGATACTCTACTTCTTTATAGGTAGCAGTATAGGCTTGAGGTGAAATTTCGGTGGCTACTTTTAAAATCTCTTGTAAATTAATACCCTTCTCAATTCTATAATAAGAGACTTGTTCTAAATCATGATCAACAATGGTCACGGTTATGCCATCGGTACAAACTTCTTTTTGAGTGGGTGCAGTATATGACCATTTAAAAAGTCCTAAATTCGCATTAATAAAGAGTACTTTACCTTCATAGGAAATTACTTTTCCTTTTTCATTGGTAATGGTTTGGTTAAAGTCTGTTTTAAAGTTTTGTGGAAGTTTTATCTCAGCAGATAACAAACTGCCAAGCATTAAAAACGATATTAAAATTTTCATGTCAAATAGTCCTTTTTTATATAAAAATATAGCAAAACCACACTTCATATGTGGTTATGTTTTGACTATTTTTACTAAAAATTGTGTACTAATTTGTTTATTACTTCTCTAAATCTTCTTTCGCCAACTTTTCGACCATTTTTATGCTATCAAGTGCATTTTCTAAAATCTGTTTGGTTGATTTCAAAGGTTGCATATGTAAATTGGTCTGCTTACGGTCAAGTGATTCGTCCATCAACACATTCATCACCTCTTTTTCAAGTTCAGCATAAATCTCTTTGAGTTTAGCCTCTATAAATTCAACATTCATACTATTTCGCTTTGGGTCTAAAAATTTTAATCACATTTTCATCAGCTTCCATAAATGCCCCACCAATAAGGTCAATACAATAAGGAACAGCAGGAAAAACAGCATCTAAACATTCACGAATAGACTTTGGTTTTCCAGGTAAATTAATAATGAGTGAACCATTACAAATCCCTGCCGTTTGACGTGACAAAATGGCTGTGGGAACATATTCTAAACTAACTGACCTCATCTGTTCCCCAAAACCAGGAAGAAGCTTTTGACATACATTTTCAGTCGCTTCAGTCGTCACATCTCTAGGAGCAGGACCTGTTCCCCCTGTGGTAACAATAAGGTCACACTTATCATCACGCGAAAGTTCAATGAGCGTCGTCTCAATAATCCCCTGCTCATCAGGAATACATCTATATTCATACTCACACTCATTTAACAAGTACTCTTTCATAGTGTCCATAATCGCCACCCCCGAAATGTCTTCATAAATCCCTTGACTCGCTCGGTCACTTGTGGTTACTACACCTATTTTTATGGTATCCATATTTTTTCCTATTTTAATCTATGATGGGAATTATAATATATTGAAGCTAATAGCCACTAGCTAAACAACACTTACACATATTTTTGCTAAAATAATCGTAATTTTAATACTAGGTTATAATGATAATGTTAAAAATGATATTTGGTTCTAAAAATGACAGAATTGTAAAAGGTTATTT
>JALSQB010000219.1 GCA_026985655.1 Campylobacteraceae bacterium
AAGATGAGATTTCAGCTGCTATTTTATTTTTATTAGAAAAACAAAAACTCTTGGTTGAAGGAGCTGGTGCTGTTGGCGTAGCTGCACTGATGCATGGTAAAATAGACTTACCCAAAGGCTCAAAAGTGGGTGTGGTACTTAGTGGTGGAAATATTGATGTTACGATGCTCTCACTCATTATTGAGAAAGGATTGCTAAAGAGTTCCCGTAAAATGAAACTCTCTGTTGTGCTAGTAGATAAACCAGGTTCACTTATGCATTTTACTGATTTGTTGTCAAAAGTTGAAGCCAATATTGTCCACATTGGCTACGATAGAACCTCTATTGACTTAGAGTTTGGAGAAGCCACTGTTTCTGTTTCATTAGAAACAAAAGGCATTGAGCATCAAAAAGAAATTCGTAAAAGCTTAAAAGAGAATGGTTTTAGCTTCCAAGAGATAAACTAATTTGCTATCTCTTGAAGTCTCTTACCTTTTGTAAACAGGTAAATCTCAATACCAAAGAAAGTAAAGCCCAGTAAAAATGCCATAAAACTTTCTTGAAATTCATAAGAGAGTAATATGTAAATAGCATAAAGAATAAAGAAAAAACCTACTGCATCAAGCAATTTTAATAGATGTTGAGTTGTTGTCATAATAATGGTGTCCTAATATTTTATTTTATAAAATTATAACAAAAAAATATTAATATTTTTATTAAATAAAACTTTAAGTTTATAAAAATAAACCTCAAAGAGAAATTTAGCTATAACCAAACAATAAAAAATATAAATGAGAATAGATTATGAATCAACACAAACAATACCCCAACCCCATAGCAAAAAACTTTCTACCAACGACTCGTAAAGAGATGGACAAACTCGGTTGGAAACAGTGTGATGTTATTTTAGTCTCTGGTGATGCTTACAAGGAGCAAAAGGACTTTGTGAAAAAGTCGATACACGCTACTCCATTCAAAATCCTCCCTCTCCTTACCTAAGTGAAGAAGAGATGGACGCTTCATCTGCCTTGCCTTTTACACGAGAACTACACCCCTACCACAGACCAGAGGAAAAAGTAAAATGTTTGGAGACCATTAAGTTCTCTATTATGACCCATCAAGGGTGTTGGGGAGAGTGTAACTTTTGTGCCATTGGGGTACATCAAGGGCGAACCATACGAACACGAACTGTTGGTATTTATGATAGACAAAAAGATTATGAGCGTGCATAATCTTATTTTAAAAGATGCCCTTTATCTTTAAACAGATAAACCGTCACTAACTTTTCAAAGAAGTCAAAACTTTTTTGAAAAACCACTATTTTATCAGCATCGCCCATAAATACTTCTATCTCGACACCTCGTTCAATCAGCTCTTTTATTTTATCTTCTTCCCACACATAGCTAAGCAATGATTCAAGTTCATCATAACTTCCCTCACTGCTAAAATTTTCTAAAGAAACAGTAGAGGGATAGACAACATTTTTTAAAAATTCTTTTTTATATGAAGCTTCATCGGCTTTAAAGTAGCGAAGTTGGGTCTTAATAAAAGATTTTTTATGATTTTGAAAAAAAGCAGGAGAGATTAAAATGAGTCGGTCAATGCGTTGAGTTGTCTTGTACACATATTCAAAAGCCCTTTGTGCTCCATAGGAAAAACCAGCCACACTATATGCTGAACTAATTAACTGTTCAGAAAAAAATGACTCCTCACCCTTTAAAGAAAAACCATTAAAGTACTTCATTTAAAAGACTTCTCTTATTAACTCTTTTGTCTTCTTCATTGTGATGGATTCGTTGTCTAAAAGATACTCTTTAACAATCACAACAACTGCATCAAGTTTAGAAAGTAGTGTTGTCACCTCATCACTGGCATCAGCTAAAAGTTGTTCTGCTTGGTTTGGGTGTGAGTGGTAGCCCTCTATCATAAAAAACTCTTCTGTAATCTGACGACTTAAACGTTTGGCTGACTTAATGTCCTCTTTCGCATTAGAAAAGAGTTCACCATAATGGTTTTGAGTCGCAATACGTCCAGCCAAGAGGACTTTAAGCTCATTTTCCAAAAAAGTCTGAGAGAAAATTTCATTATGATGTGGTACAAAATGAGACGATAAAATGCCTATTTTTTCAAATTCAATCTCTAACCACGTAGCTGTGATTGCTTTAGAGGCTTGATAGAGTGCTTGAATACGTCGTTCTTGTTCAGAAAAGTTTTGTATTTTAAATTTTCCTAAAAGTACTTTTTCTCTTACAGCTTCAAGGTCATGCTCATCAATCACATCTTTTTCTAAACGTAAAGCATGAAGTGCTGATTCATTGATGAGCGTTGAAAGGGCAGCCGAATTAAAACCAATGGTTAATCTTGAAGCTTTTTCTATGTTAATGCTGTGCTTTTTAGATTTCAAATAGAGTTGAAGCGTCTCTATACGCTCTGTAAAATCAGGCAAACCAATGTGAACCCGTCGGTCAAATCGTCCAGCCCTTAACAGGGCATCATCTAACACTTCTATTTTATTTGTTGCCGCAATCACCATCACACCAGAGCTGTCTTCAAATCCGTCCATTTCAGTAAGCAGTTGGTTTAAAGTTGCTTCTCGTTCTTCATTGTTTCCTTCACCACGAATTTTACCTACGGCATCAATCTCATCAATAAAAATAATACTCGGAGCATGGGCTTTGGCTTGAGCAAAGAGTTCACTCACTCGTTTTGCTCCCATTCCTACATAAATCTGTACAAATGACGCTGCACTATGGTAAAAGAAAGGAACATTGGCTTCACCAGCAACAGCTTTAGCAATCAATGTTTTTCCTACCCCAGGAGGGCCTACAAGTAGTACCCCTTTAGGAAGTTTAATATCGAACTTTTGGTATTTTTTAGGAAATTTTAAAAAGTCAATAACCTCTTGTAACTCTTCTTTAACCTCTATAAGCCCTGCAACATCTGAAAAATTAAAAGCAGAATGCTGAGCTTTAATTTGGGGTGTATTAGCATTTTCTTCTTCTCCTTTGCTATGCTCTTCTAAAATCAAATCTGCCTGTTTGCTTTGGACTTGTCTTGCACTATAAATGAGATATATAACCGTTAAAAGAAGAAGAGACATCAAAATATTATCGATTAAATCACTACTCTCTTGGGCATATTCAACTTTACCTAAAGCAAACAGCTCTTCATTGGAATACGCATCTTTAGCAATTTTATAATGTTTATTACTTGCTTCAAAGTAGAGGTAAGGTTCTTTAATAACAAGATTGCTTAAGGTCTTGTCGATCAATAAAATATCTGCTTCACTCTTTGTTAAGAGTCTGCTTTCACTGGCATGGCTAAAATAGCTAACAAATAAAATCACTACTAAAAGCGTTATAGAAGTAAAAATAATTTTGCTATTTTTACTCATACGACTAATAACTTGCCACATTTTTGTTTCCATCTACTTTAGCGTTCTCAATAAAGACCCAATTTGAAGTAATGTCCTCGTTTGAACTGACTTCTATTTTGTTAAAGTATTGGTCATACCCACTGTAAAGCCCATCTTTACCTTGCTCTATGAGAACTTCTAGGTTTTGATTATTTGCTATTCTAAAGTCATGATTTTTAGCTTTTACAATCACACTAAGTTCACGGTGTCGTTCTTTGGCGATGTTTCCTTTTACTTCAGGTTTCATAGTAGCCGATGCCGTATTATCGCGTTTAGAGTAAGAGAAGGCGTGAACATGGGTTAAAGGTAGAAGTTTAACACGTTCTATGGCTTCTTGCCACTCTTTTTCATCTTCACCTGGGTGTCCTACAATGTAGTCTGTTCCTATGGCATAACCTTTAGAGGCTATTTCTGTTAAAAGCTCTATGTCTGATTTAAAATCATTACGTCTGTTCATAAGCTGTAACATCTTATCTGAAGTGTGTTGCAGGGCAATGTGTAGATGTTTTGCCATCCACCGCTCATTTAAAAGCTCTTTGAACTCATCATCTATTTGAATGGGTTCAAGGCTTCCTATGCGAATACGTCTTACCCCACGGATTTGACTCATACGCTTAAGTAATTTTGCCATAGATGTTCCCTCTTTTTCTCCATAGCTCCCGACATTCGTTCCTGTTAAAATGAACTCTCCAAAACCATTAGAGGCTAATTTTTGAATTTGGGTTAAAATATCTTCCTCTTTATGGCTTCGTGCATCACCACGAACGGACGGAATAATGCAGTAAGAGCATCTAAAGTCACACCCCTCTTGAATTTTAATAAACGCCCTACTTTTTCCCACAAACTCTTCAACAATGGTCGAGTCAATATGTTCTAAGTCCCCTATTTGGTAAAAAGGTTCTTCATATTTTAAAATATCATTAATTTTCTCTTTTTCAGAGTGTCCAATGACCCCAAAAACTTTTTTATCTTCAAAAAGAGATTCACCTTTAGAGTGTGAACCACAACCTGCTAAGATTACTTTGGCATTGGGATTTTTACGTCCTTGACCATTAATGTATGCTCTAACAGAAGAGTCAGCACCATTGGTAACCGTACAGGAGTTCACCATAATAACATCAGCCTCATTTTCATTTTGCGTTAACTCAAAATCTTTGAGTTTAGACATCATCACTTGTGTATCAAATTGGTTGGTTCGACAACCAAAGGTTTTAAAATATACTTTTTTCATCTTTTTTCTTTTTTGCTAATTATAGCATTTTATTCTACCGTTTTATGATTTTCAGTAGGTTCTTCACCCTCTTTAAGTGGCACTCTTTCGTGTGTTTGATTCATGTACAGAGATTGGCTAGGAAGCGCTATGAAAATATCATCTTCTGATTGTAATCTCGATAAAATCTCCATTGAAATCGTACTTCTAAGGGTTAGTGTCGCATAAGCATTGGTTAAATACCAAGAGGAGAGCCGAATACCATAAGTATCTGCAAATCCAAAGATACGAGGTTCAACGGCTGTATTTCTAACACTGTATTTACTGCGTAACTTATTTAACTGTTTTCGCGTCATATCGGTGTAACCCTTAGAGTATTTACGCGTTACCTCTTTAGCAATATGTTGTGCTTTTACAATATTAGAATCAAAAGTTAAATAAATATCTATTCCGTCCCATACTGTTTTTAATCCTGCGTGAGAATAATTGGCAATGACATCGGTAAAAACATAATTGTTTGGAATAAAAATAATTCTACCTGTTCTTCTGTTGGTGTAAACCGAAGTTAGCGTCACATCTTCATGGAGTGTCATACGAAGAACTGATATATCGACAATATCCCCAACATACTCTTTACCATTTTTAATAAACTTAACCCTATCTCCTACATGAACTGAACCTGAGATAAGAATAACAAACCAACCCATAATACTCATAAACCAATCTTTTAACGCAATAGCAATACCTGCTGAAGCAAAAGATAAAATGGTCATTAAGTTTTGAAGGTCTTCAAGATAACTAAACAGTAAAATAATAAAAATCAAAAAGATAAAGACAAAATTAACTACTTTATTGACACTATAAAATAGGTCATTATCGGACATATATCTACGAACTAAAATCTTAATTAAAAAAAACAGAACCAACAAAAACAGAATAATACTTCCTGTAATTATCGATTTTTTAATCTCTTTTTTAATCTCTTTATCTATTTGCAGATTAAATTGGTTTACTTTTTGAGAAAATGTTTTTACCGATGTTTTAAAAACTGCCAATGCCAACTCAAAATCTTTAAGCTTCTTTTTTGTATTAACTAATTCTCGAACATAGCGTTTATCATCACTTAAAAGAGAAAGGGTCTCTAAAATGCTCTTTTTTTCCCTTATCTTCTCCACGGCTAGGGTTAAAGAGGCGTATTTTCTATCATTTTTCTCTTTAAGTGCTTTAAGATGCTTTTGATATGACAAGGCAGTAATAATGTCCCAAGGGTTACTAATAGTCGGTGTTTCTTCTAACTTAATAGGAGCAATCATCTCCTTAAATGGTTCATTTTTATACTCATCGAGTTGCTCAAGTTTTCCTGAAACAATTTTATATTCTTCTTCTATCTTTTTAAGTTTTATTGTCTCTTGTTCAGTTAAATTTATTCTATTTTTATAGGTTTTAATCTCTTTATCTAAAAGTTCAAGCTTAGTACTAAATTTTTGATAACTCTCATACGGAGCATACTCACTTGCCCAAATGTTCTTTTCACTAAGACTCTCTTCAAGTAGCTTTTTCTTTTTTAAAAGTTCATCAATCCGTAGTAGCACTTTCTTCGCTTCAGCAAGACGCTGTTGCATTTTTAAAAACTCTTTTTGCTTTTTTTCTTCTAATGCTTTAGCTTTTGCTCGTTTTTTTTCTTCTAGTGCTTTAGCTTCTGCTACTTTTTTTGCTTCTACTTGAGTCTCAACCGAACTCATTTCTTGTAAGGCTAAGTTTACTTCTTCACTTAGATTACTATCGGCTTGTGCAAATCCTAAAAATAATAAAAAAACTACTAAAATCTTATTCATATTAAAATGCTTTCAAAACTTTTTTCAATACCTCTTCAGAAATATCATCTCGAATCATATGCCCACCAATACCTTGAGGTAAAATAAATTTCAACTTATTATTGGCTGTTTTTTTATCTAAAAAGAATTTATCATAAAAAGCATCTACGTCTTTAATCTCATAGCTAATTGGCAAATTATGTTTTTGTAAAAAAGTTGTGACCAAGTCCATCTCATCTTGTTGCATCATATCAAGCTCAACGGCTAAAGCATTTGCCATCATCATTCCAATGGCTACGGCTTCGCCATGCACATAAGTTTTGTAGGCTGTTTCATACTCCACAACATGTCCAAAAGTATGCCCATAATTAAGTACAGCTCTTATGCCTGACTCTTTTTCATCTAAGTTTACCACTTCTGCTTTAAGCTCAACGGAACGCTCTATTGCTTTTTCTAACATCTGCTTATCTTGAAAATCTGCATTCATTAAAAAGTCAAAATAGGCTTTATCAAACATCACTGCCATCTTAACAATCTCAGCAATCCCTGCTGAAAACTCACGAACTGGCAAGGTCTTTAAAAACTCTGTATCTATGTAAACAGCCTCAGGTTGATAAAAAGCCCCAATAAGGTTTTTACCATAAGCATTGTTTACCCCCGTTTTTCCTCCAACCGAAGCATCTACTTGGGCTAAAAGTGTTGTAGGTACTTGAACAAAACCAATCCCACGCTGATAGAGTGACGCTGTAAATCCTGTCATATCTCCAATGACCCCACCACCAAGGGCAATAAGTAAAGATTTTCTATCTAACTGATGTTCAAAAAGTTCATTTAAAATATTTTCTACCGTTAGCAAGTTCTTAAACTCTTCACCATCGGCAATGGTCACAACAAACAGTTCATCAGCCTCTATTTTAGACTTCAAGGTTTCTAAATGTAAAGCCGATACAGTTGTATTTGTAATAATGGCTACTTTTCTATTAAAGGTAAGTGTAGGAAGTGTATCAATCACAACATTATATTTAACGGCACTACTATTTTCTAATTCAATGGGTATAATCATGAGTTTTAAGACCTATATTTCGTAAGTTTATTATGGCTATTATTTTAACTTAAACTCCTCGACATAGGGCTTAAGCTAGTTCCCAACAGGAATTAAAAGTTGTGGGTGTTTCTTTATGGACAGAATATAGGCATCATGCTTAATGGAAAAGAAATTAAACAGCGACAACTGCTTAAGCTCCTCTTGCAAAGGGCTTACAATCAACACGCCATCAAGTCTTGAAAGTTCACGAATAGGATTAACCTGCTTTTTTTCAAAATTAACCTTAAAGTTATAGATACGCGAAAGTGTTTCATAATGCTCAACAATCTGTTTTCCCTCTTGAAAATCTCCATCAGGACTATAATTACAAAGGGTAAATTTTAATCCAAGACTCTCTGCAAAATCAAAAATAGAAGCAGATATGGACTCCATCATGCGTGCTTCGCCCATAAGCATTAAAGCTTCTTCTATATTATAAAGAGATTTTTCACCAAAAAGATAGATGTTTTTTCGGTATCCAATAAGATGTGTTTTTAATTTTTTCTTAAAGAAACACTTTCTATCTAACATAAAAAGTCCTATGTCATACTTGCTTATATCAAAGTCAATGTCATTAAAAATATTTTCATCTCGATAGGTTACCATGACATTTATTTTTATATTTTCTGCTTTCAATGCCCTTATTTTAGCAATCAGCTCAAAATCATTGGCATAGATAAGCCGAATATGTAGGTCTATCTTATTTAATTGCTTACTTAAATAGATGGCTTCATTGACTTGTATGAGTATCTCTTGTGTATCTTGTTGGGTATTGATAAGAAGATAAATATTTTTTCCAACAGGTTCAGGAAACAGACCTTGTCTAAGATTTACCCTTTTGTAAACTTCCTCTAATACCAATGGATTTCCAATAATAATCAACCTATCATTAGGGTATAACATCGTAGAGGCATTCACAAATATCTGTTTCTCTTTTCTATAGAGTGCCACAATTTTCCATTTTCTATGCTCTATACTACCAATATGTTTATAGGTAAAAGAGCTACCAAAAGGGAGAATAACCTCCATTATTTCCCCTTTTCCTAAGCCAATATTTTTAGCAATTAAGGGTACATTGGGAAGTTTTTCATAAAGATTTGAAATCATAATTTCATTGACATTTAAAACATTTAAGTTGCTATCATCAAAACTAATATCATTCCAATGAGAGACAAAGACAATGAATGTTTTAGGAGCAATAATTCGCACATTTTCATATACACTTAAAGCCTCTTCTTTATCGTCTAATACAATAAAAATTGTAGAAAAGTCTTTATGGTTCATAATATTTTTAACACGCATCAAAGAGCTAGGGTCTATGTTAATATAATTAATATTATCAACCATAGTCATCTCGCCTACTGCTGATTTTTCAGAACAAGTAATCGTATATTCATTCGTATCAATTCGGCTTTTACTTACCCACTTAACAAAGTGTTGTGCTATCTCCCCTGATGCCAGTATTAATACATTTTTCATTATAATTCACCAAAATATTTAATTAGGACATTATAACACAATGGATTTTCAGATAGATAAAACCGATGGAAAAGCACGAGCTTGTACCATAAAAACTGCTCACTCAACCATTCAAACACCTGTGTTTATGCCCGTAGGGACAGTAGGAGCTGTTAAAGCACTTGATGCCACTGACCTTGCAAGCTTCATAAAACCTCAAATTATTTTAGGAAATACCTATCATCTCTACTTACGTCCAGGGGACAATGTCATTGATAAAATGGGAAAATTACACGGTTTTACCCAATTTCCCAAAAGTTTTTTAACCGATTCGGGTGGATTTCAAGCCTTTTCTCTTTCAGACAATGTCAAAATAGATGAGGGAGGCATTACCTTTAGAAGCCACATTGATGGAAGTAAACACTACTTTACCCCTAAAAAAGTAATTGACATTCAAGCTAATTTGGGTTCAGATATTATGATGATTTTAGATGATTTAGTTGCATTACCTGCCACACAAGAGCGAATTAAAGTAAGTATTGAACGCACGACAGCTTGGGCAAAAGAGTCCATAGAGTATCATAGAGCCAATCAAGCCCAAGGCAAGAACTTAAACCAAAATATCTTTGCCATCATTCAAGGAGGAACAGACAAAGCCTTTAGAGAAAAATCTGCCAAAGAGTTGTGTGCTTTAGATTATGATGGGTTTGCCATTGGTGGGCTAAGTGTGGGTGAAGCCAACCAAGATATGTATGACACCGTAGAGTGGACAACACAATTTATGCCCCAAGATAAACCTCGCTACCTCATGGGCGTAGGAACACCTGAAGACTTAGTTGAAAACGTCGAACGTGGGGTCGATATGTTTGACTGTGTGATGCCAACACGAAATGCACGAAATGGAACACTCTTTACCTCCTATGGAAAAGTGAATATTAAAGCTGCACGATTTAAAGAGGACAACGAACCACTCGACCCAGAGTGTGGCTGTATGGTCTGCCAAACTTATTCAAAAGCCTACCTTTGTCACCTTTACCGTGCCAGAGAGATGACCTACTTTAGACTAGGCACGATTCATAACCTATATTATTATTTAAACTTAATGAGTGAGATGCGTGAAGCCATTCTTGAAAATAGATTTCAAGAATTTAAAAAAGAGTTTTACAAAAAGAGAGGTTTATAAAAAAAGAGGTTTATAAAAAAAATTTATTAAAAAAGGTGCAATAAATTGACACCCTACTTATGCACTTAATTGTGCATTTTGGATTTTAATAAAAACTGCTAAATCTCTTACAGTTTTGCAACCCTCTTCAATTGCCATTTTTAATAAGTTGTTTGTGTCAGATAAATTCATAATAACTTCCTTATATTAAAATTAAATAAGTTTATGTACTTAATTATTTAATTCATTATAATAGAAAGTCTTTAGATTTAAACTTAATTCTAAATAAGTTTATAAATATAATTAAAATATTAAAACTTTATTAATATATTATATTTTATATTGTTATTTCTTGTATATCTGCCACTGATTTAAATGATTTATAAACAGAAGCTATGGTATTTTTACGGTTTGTTCTAATCGCTTCATCTTCTGCATTGACCATCACATCATCAAAATATTTATCTAATTTTGCTTTAAGAGCAAACATCGCTTTAAGTTTCTCTTCATAAGAGCCATACGATTTTTGCATTGTATCTTTATAGTCAGCATATAACTCTTTTTCAATTGCGATGTCAAATAGTTTTTCATCAACCACTAAGTCTTCCTCTAAATTAACCTCTTTAGAGATATTTGCCACACGTTTAAAGGTCGTAAACTGCTCTTTAAATTCATCTTGGGAAACAATGGTATTTAATGCTGAAACTTTTTTAGCAATCTCATTAACATCTTTCTCTCCAGCTTCAAGCACTGCCATAATCACCGAGGGGTTAGCTTGTAGTGATTTTTTAATACGCTCCAATATAAACTCAATAAGCTTATCTGTCTCATAAGAGGCATATTCTGTGCTTAATGCTTCTAATATCTCGTCAAGATTAAAGGCTAAGTCATACGTGGTTACCATACGCACAATTCCATTAACAGCACGACGCAAGGCAAATGGGTCTTTGGAACCACTTGGTATTTTACCCACCGAGAAGAGTCCTACTAAAGTGTCAAGCTTAATTGCCATTGCCACAATGGCAGAGAAGGTAGAACTTGGAAGTTCAGCTCCCTCACCTAACGGAAAATACTGCTCTTTAATGGCATTGTAAACCACCTCATCTTTCCCCAAAGCTTTAGCGTAGTAATACCCCATAAGCCCTTGAAGCTCTGTAAACTCATAAACCATTTCAGAAGTTAAGTCAGCCTTTGCTAAAGAGATAGTCTCACCCATAAGCTCTTTAAGTTCACTTTCACTTTTACCTGTCTCTTTTTTAACTTGTTCCATATAGCGTTCAAGCAATGCAAGAGCTATCTTCTTCTCACGCTCAATCTTATCGGTTAATGAACCTAGTCCGTCCATAAAGGTAATCTTCTCTAGCCCATCGGTTAAGAGTCCTCTTTTTAAATCGTTTCGATAAAAGAACAATCCATCAGCTAAACGTGGTTTTAAAACTCGCTCATTTCCCTCAACTACTTTGGTGTAGTCATCGGTGACGGCATTAGAAACCACAATGAACTTGTTAGAGAGCTTCTCATTTTCAAACACAGGGAAATAGCGTTGATGCTCTTTCATAGAGGCAATAATGGCTTCAGGGGGCAACTCTAAAAAGAGTTCATCAAATGAACCAAGCAATGACTTAGGGTTTTCGGTAATGGCAACAATTTCAGCCAACAAATCCAAATCTCGTTCAATGCTAATGTTATGCTCTTTTTCAAGTGCATCAAATTCAGCCAAAATCTTCGCTTCACGCTCTTTAGGGTAAAGTGAAACTTCTCCCTCACTTAAAATCTTTTCATACTCATTGACTGAAGCTACTTCAACAGCATCAAAATTTACCATACGATGTACAAAAGTTTTACTGCTTGACTTGACACCAAAGAGTTCAACATCAACCACCTCATCATCAAGACGTACTTGTAGCCAACGTAAAGGGCGAATAAACTCATCGCTTCTGCTTCCCCAACGCATCATCTTACCAAATGCCATTGAGCTTAGCCATTTTTGAAGCATTGCTTCAAGCAGTGCTTCACTTGGCTTTCCTTCTTGCTCTTGTTTAAAGTAGAGGCACTCTTTTCCCTTTTTTTCTGTACGTCCAAGCTCCTCAAAACTCACCCCACACTTACGGGCAAACCCCAGTCCAGCGTTGGTCACTTCTCCCTCACGAATAGCAGCGACCATCGGTGGTCCTACAAGCTCTATGGTCTCATCAGCTTGGCTCAAAGCAAATGCTTTATGGCGAAGTACCAAACGACGAGGCGTATAGATGAATTCAAATTCCGATTCAAGTCGGTACTCTGTTAATAAATCTTTCCATGATTTTTCAATGTTTTTTACAATTTTAAGAAGTGGAATAGCAGGTAGTTCTTCTACCCCTATCTCTATTAGAAGTGCTTTTGTCATTTTTAGCTTATCCTAGTCATAATTATTGATGGAATTTTAGCTAAATGTTAATAAATGGTAAGTAAAGGAGTTTACTTCTTACACTTTAACTTTTATGTGCCTTAGAAATTAACTTCAAATACTTCAAGGGTGTCACCTTCTTCATCTCTTCAGCCAACCATTGAATCTGAAACCATGCTGCCCCAGAATCTCTTAAATCAAAGTAGTTTTTAAGGGAACGAATATTAAACGTGACCACCATATCTACTTTCCAATTGTCTGAAACGATGTGTTTAAATCCATCACCTACATTACGTTTTTTCTTTCCATTTTGTAAGGCAGAAAAAAGTGCTTGGGCATCACCTTGAAGTTCTTGCACAAAAGGTAAAGAGGACTTAGCTACAGCTCCTATTAAAAACTCAGGGTCTCTTTTGTATTGAAAAACAAACTTATCATAAATGGCACGAATTTCTATGGCTAAATACGCTTCATCGGTAATGACAAAAAGATTTAATGCCAAAACTTTTTCTAAGAAAAAAGCATAAGCACGTTCACTCTCGACACCTAAACTTACCGAAGCCACAAACGCATTGATAACAGAAGACATAGTATAACGTGTACTTCTAACTGAAATGGCTTGAAGTCTATGCCGTGCGTGTTCTTGTAAAACCCCTCTTGACGTTCCCTCAATCAAAAAAGAGAGTGTTGCATGTTCTATAATGGAGTGATGATGATGCACCCAAGCCAAGTTAGAGAGTAAAGCAGACTCTTCAATGTTATTAATCGCTTCTGTGTCTAAACTATTCATAGCATTTTGCACACATGCGTTCTCTGAACTCTCAAAACTATCATAGCAAGTTCGTGCAGCTATTTCGGCAACGCCTAAGCCAGATTGTTGAAGGAGCGTGACTTTTGGTTTTTCATATTCTATGTTATATTTTTCTATTTTTTGCATTGTTTATTATAGCTAAAAAAATTTAATTCCATGACTTTGACTTTGGTGTTTTTTGGCTAAGGTATTGAAGCAAATATTTCTTTTATAGAATGCTTTAAGTCTAAATATCTTATACTATATGCTATAAAAAAACAAGAAAATACTAATGATAACAACTGCCTTTCCCTACTTAACAATTTTAATATTTATTGCTTCTGCACTTCTTTACCTAGAACATAAAAGTAAAGCTAAATTTTTTGAATATTTACCTGCTATTGTGATTTTATATTTCACAATAATGAGCCTTTCAAGCCTTAAATTATGGGAACCAACAACAGAGATTACTTTAAGCTACAAGAGCTTTAAATCCAATCTTCTGCCTGCGATGATTTTCTTAATGCTCTTACAATCAGATATACGAAAAGTCTTAAAACTGGGCAAAAAAATCCTCTTAACTTTCTTTTTAGCCTCTTTGAGTATCTCTCTTGGTTTTATGATTATGTTCGCCCTCCTTCATACTTTTTTTGAGCCACAAGCGTGGAAAGCATTTGGAGCATTATCTGGTTCTTGGATGGGAGGAACAGGCAATATGTTAGCCATTCAAGAAGCACTTGTTTTACCTGATTCTAAAATGGGCTATGTTCTACTTATTGATAGTATCGACTATGCTATTTGGGTCATGATACTTTTAGCACTTGTTCCCTTTGCTCAAAAATTTAACACTTGGACAAAAGCAGATGCCTCTGTACTTGAAACCCTTACCTCTAAACTCAACACAGAGAATCTAAACAACATCAATTTCCCAACACTCTTTATGTTTTTAGGTCTTGCCCTTATGGTTTCACTTTTAGCACAAAACCTTGCCCCATTTTTACCAACAAGTAGTTTTGTAAGTAACACCACTTGGATCGTTATTTTGGCAACATTGGCTGGTATTTTGGTGGGCATGACTCCCCTTAGTAAAGAGGCATCAGCCCAACCTTTAGCCAATATGATGCTCTACCTTATTGTCGCACTTATCGCTTCTCGTGCAAATTTTTCAGAACTAAGTCAAGCACCCCTTTACATCTTTTCAGGATTTATCATTATCTTAATTCATGCGAGCATTATGATTCTTTTTGCAAAAATTTTTAAACTTGATTTATTTTCTTTGGGTCTGGCTTCACTCGCCAACATAGGAGGGATTGCCTCAGCCCCTATTTTAGCAGGAGCGTACAACAAAGCCCTCATTCCCATAGGAGTACTTATGGCAATGATGGGTTATATGGTAGGAACATTTATGGGACTGGGAGTTTCTAAAGTTTTACAATTTATCGCAACATTCGCTTAAAGGCATTAAG
>JALSQB010000220.1 GCA_026985655.1 Campylobacteraceae bacterium
TATTATCAAAAAAAGTAAATATTCCTTCTTTCTCAATGCGTTCATTTACTGCATTGGCATCATACCCAAGCTCTTTTAGACGCTCTAAAACAGGAGGATGTGTATAGTAAAAGAAGGCATAAATGCCATGAGATTTAGGAAAAGCTTTATTTTCTTCTACAAGCTTCATTAATGCTGAGACCAAATTCTCTTTTCCTCCAAGTTCACTTCCAAACTCATCGGCTGCATATTCGTTGTGACGGCTTACAGCTGAGAGTATTGGCGTAAATAGAAATGATAACAGAGGTAAAAGAAGCATCATCATGGCTATCTCCACACCTGCTGTTTTTTCAATACCCATTTCTATAAAAAGTGAAGAGGGTAAATTACCTAAAATAAAAAATGAAGCAAAGAGTAAAGCCCCCATCATACCGATGTTTTTCCAAATATCTCCATGAGAGAAGTGACCCAACTCATGACCGAGTACGGCTAAAAGCTCTTTGTTGCTAAGTTTTTCCATAAGTGTGTCAAAAAGAACAACTCTTTTAGACTTGCCAAGCCCTCCAAAATAAGCATTTAAACGACTATCTCTTTTTGAAGCGTCCAATACAAATACGCCATCACTTTGCAAGCCTACACCATGCATCATATTTTCAATATCTGTTCGTAATTCACCCTCTTCAAGTGGCGTAAACTTGTTAAAGATAGGTGCAATAATCGTAGGATAAATAACATTAATAAGTACTGCCAAACCAAATAATAAGACAAAGCCCCAAAGCCACCATGATTGAATGTTAATAACAATCCATGCTAAGGCATAAAAAATTGCCCCACCAAATACAAGAAACATTCCCATTGATTTCACTTGGTCAATAAGGTAAAGTTTTGGTGTTGTTTTACTAAAGCCATACTCTTTGTCAAGCTTAAATGTTTGGTAAAGCTCAAAGGGTAAGCCAACGACAAAGCCAACGGCAAGAAATCCAAAAAGAAATATTACTGCATTTAGTACTGAACTATCGGTATTTAAAACACTTGTTAGCCACGCAAACCCAACGGTTACCCACCAAACAAACATGACATAATCAGCCAAAGTAGAGAGCAGACTCAAACGCTCTTTTTGAATGGCGTACATACCAGCCACGGCATATTTAGCTTGTGACATAAGCACTGCTTCTTTGTTTTTCTCTTCAGAAATATAGCCTATTTGCATCACTGAGATATAAATTTTAAGAAGGGTATAAATGGTAAAGAGTACCATGATGATTTCTAACATAAAAGACCTTTTAAATATAATAAAAGAAATATATCTAAAAAGCCTTAAGGCAAACTATTTCTCTACTGCCTTATTGACATAAATGTAAACAGAAAGTCCTACCATCAGTGCCGTAACCCCTAAAATAAGATAGACAGCAGAGATAAGTTTTTCAGGTTGCGTAATGGCAAACTTAAAGACCAACATCAAGGCTTCAATAGAGAGTGCAATAATAATTGAACCCAAAAAACGTATCATTGTTTGATGCCCCTCACCTGCACCCTCTTTTTTCTCTTTTCCCAGTACCTCTTCTTCAAAAATGGCTTTAACCAAATCAAAAATGGCTAAAGAGAGGGTTAAAAGAATGGTTGCTTTAAACATCTCATTAATATCAATACTATTAACATCTAAGCCCAATTTTAAAAAGCCACTTAATCCTTTTACAAAAAGTAGTAAAGAGACCAATGCCAAAGCAACAGAGAAAGAGGTATAGACAAGCTTAGCATACTTAGAAAAATTGGAATTAAAAGAAGAGGGATAAACCATTTTTAAAATATTTTCAAGGCTAATATCCACACAAAGAATATAAAGTAAGTTTTTTGCCTCATCATAGACAGGATAAGAGGCCGTTACCACCATATTATTTGTTGCTAAAGAGGGGTAAGGGTCAGTTAAAATACAACGTTCCTCTTTAATCGTTTTGTAAAAATAAGCCCTATCACTTCGGTCTATGCCTTCTCTTTTTCCATGAAGTCTTTTATTGTTAGAAATATTTGTCCCCAACTGAACCCCATTAGGACTAATGGCATAAAAGACTTCAGCTTTTGGAAGTAGTTCTTGTAAGCTTTTTAACTCTTTGGCAATATGTTCTTCGAGATTCGTCTGTGTTATCGAAAGATTAGATGCGTGACGGCTAATAATGTAACATAGATAAGCCCGTGCTTTGGTTCGTACCTGTGCATACTCTTGTATCTCTTTTATAACCATAAAATCTCCTTAAGATTAATCTCTATTTTTCTTTTAAGGACCAATAATCCAGCCCTTTATGTATTGCTGTCAAAATACCAAATATAAGCATCGTACTGCCCATGCAATAAGGAGCTTGTTCCATAAAAGGTGCAGACATTTGAGATATTTCATAAACCACACTAAGCCAAAAACCAATGGCTAAGAGTGCAACAAAGCGTTTTATCCATAAGACTATTTTTTCTTTTTTCATGGTTTTATTTTAGCACAAATTATATTATCTTCTCTTGCCCCAAGCGATAAAGTGCAAAATCATATTTAATTGGGTCATTTTCATCAAATTGTTGAAGCGTTTCACTCAATTCAAGCACTGCTTTTAGGTCATAACTTTTACGCTTTAACAGCCCCAATTTTTGTGAGACTTTAAAGGTATGGGTATCTAAGGGCATGAGCAAATCTTTTTTATCTATTTTTGTCCATAAGCCCATGTCAAGTTCATCAGAGCGTACCACCCAACGTAAAAACATTAAGTAGCGTTTGTAGGTTCCTGCACTATTGAGTCTCTTAGGAACTGAACCAATTAAAAATTTATAGCCTCTGCTCTCTCGTGGATAGACGACCTTAAGTGTTGCAATAAAATGCCATAGACCATCTAAAATATTTTGCTCTTTTTTATAGCCCTTATAAAAAATATTTTCAATGCTATCTATCTCTTTTAAACGTTTAAGTGCTATAAAAAGTGCCGATACATCTTGGGAATTTTGAAAACGGTAGTAGTGTGTGGAGAGTTCTTTTTGTATTAACTCATCAGAAGCGTCTAAGAGAGAAAAATCTAAACGCTCCAAAAATTTAATAATCGCCTTAACGTTACCATAGGCAAACAAAGCACAAATAAGTGCAATGCTTTCATCATTGTGTCGTTTAGCAATGAGTAGTGGGTCAGGTCTTTCAGAAGAGATTTCTAAACCATTGTTTCTAAAATTGACCTCTTTATCAAGTCTTAACTTAATATTTTTTAAGCTGATTGATTACTCTTTTTTTCTTTTTCAAATTTCTCAATGGCTTCATAGTTACCCATTAACTTAACATTAAACTCACTAAACAAACTATTCATTTTTTCAAAAAAATCTGTTGCTTTTTTCTTCGCTTGCTCTAAATTATCATTCATAATTGGTCTCCTTTTGGGTTTACTATAAATATTATAGCATCTTTTTAGCTATAATTCTGTAATTATTTTCAAGGATTTTCCATGGCACTTGTCGGTCTTTTTAACATCGCTAAAAATTATGACGTAAAACAACTTTTAAAAGGAGTTGATTTTCAACTCAATGAGGGTGAACGCGTTGCCATTGTCGGACAAAATGGTTGTGGAAAATCTACCCTGCTTAAAATCATCTCTGGTGAAGTAACAGCCGATGAGGGAACACGTGTTTTAGACAAAAGCGTTCTTATTGACTCCCTTGACCAAAACCCTACTTTTAGTGAGGGGCTAAATGTGCGTGATGCCATTGAAAATGAACTAGCAGACCTTAGCCATGCCAAACAGCGTTATGAAGAACTCTCCAATCTCATTGCTGAAGATTTTGAAAACAAAAAACTCTTAGATGAACATGCCACTATTAGCAACTACCTAGACCACCACAACGCATGGAACTTAGATGACAAAATAGAGCGTGTGTTACAAGAGTTTAAGCTAAAAGAGTACGAATACCGTGATGTCAATACCCTTTCAGGTGGCGAACAACGCCGTGTCGCTTTAGCCTCACTCATCTTAAAAAAACCCGATGTTTTACTACTCGATGAACCTACCAACCACCTTGACGTGTATATGGTAGAGTTTTTAGAGGAGATTTTACTCAAAGAGAAGTTTACGCTACTCATCATCTCTCACGACAGACATTTTATTAACTCCATTGTTACACGCATTGTAGAGGTTGAGAACATGAACATCTACTCCTATGAGGGTGGCTATGACCAATATTTAGTTTTAAAAGAAGCACGAATGCAAAGCATGGCAAAAACCCACAATACTTTGTTAAAATTTCTCAAAAAAGAGGAAGAGTGGTTAAGCCGTGGGGTACGTGCCAGACTCACCCGAAACCAAGGACGAAAAGCAAGGGTGTTTGAGCTTAGAGAACAAGCCAAAAAAGACCCTACACTCATTAGAAAAATGCAGATAGATTTAGAGCGTGAGAAAAAGAGCTTTAACCGAGGTGATGACAAAGGATTTTCTAAAAAGAAGATGCTCTTTGACATTGAAAATTTACACTATAAAATTGCAGGTAAAAACCTCATTGAGAACTTTACAACCAGAATCTTACAACGTGACCGAATTGCCATTGTGGGACACAACGGTTCAGGTAAATCTACCCTACTCAAACTGCTCCTAGGGCGAATAAAACCGAACAAAGGAAACATTGACAAAGGGGAGTTTAAAATTGGCTACTTTGACCAACACCGTGAAATGCTCAATGAAGAGAAAACCATTATGGATACCTTTTGTCCAGATGGTGGTGACATTGTTGATGTAATGGGAAACAATATGCACGTTTTTGCCTATATGAAATCCTTTTTATTTCCAGAAGAATATATGCAAAAAAAGCTAGGTCAGCTTAGTGGTGGCGAAAAAAACCGTGTCGCTCTTGCCTTACTTTTCACACGAAAAGTAGATTGTTTAATCTTAGATGAGCCTACCAATGACTTGGACATTCAAACCATTAACATCTTAGAAGAGAAACTCCTAAACTTCCCAGGAGCGTTAATCTTCGTGAGTCATGACCGTTATTTCATTGACAAAATCGCCAACAAACTGCTCATATTTAAAGGTAATGGCGTGGTAGAAGAGTCTTTCCAAGAGTACAGTGAGTATCTGTTAATTGAAAAAAATATCAATGAGCTTTACGAGATAGAAAAAGAGGTCAAAACCATCAAAGCCGTAGGGGGCGATCTCCCTATCGACCCAAAGCCTGAAAAAAAGAAAACCAAATTAAGCTACAAAGACCAAAGAGACCTAGAGCGTCTGCCTGAGCTTATTGAAGCACTAGAAACCAAAATAGAAGAGCTGAACACCTGTCTTTACGACCCAGCGTGTTATGAAGAAAAAGGCTTGGTCAATGTGGCTGATGAGCTTAAAAAAGTAGAAGCCGAATATGAAGAGATGAGTGAGCGTTATTTGGAGGTTTTGGAGATGGAAGAGGAATACTCTCAATAACCCTTAAAATACTGCTTAATTCCTCTTGCTACCCCCTTCATCATACGGGTTTGATAATTAGGATTTTTTAATTTTTTTACTTCATTTTTATTGGTTAAATATCCTGTTTCAATTAAAATAGAAGGTATTTTCGTGGCTAAAAGTACCCAAAAATCTTGGCGTTTTATCCCTTTATCATTAAGATTATATTTTTTATGGACATAGGAGAGTATGTTTTGATGGACACTTTTTGAGAGTTTTCTTGATTCTGAAAATTTCCATTGGCTAACCATAGATTCATAAGCCTTTTGAGAGTAAACTTTTTTTCCTCTATAAATAGCCCTTTTATTTTTAATTCTGCTAGAACTTTGTAAGCCTAAATAGAAGACTTCCATACCTTGATAAAGCACCCCTTTTGTTTTATGCTTTGGTTCTGCATTGGCATGAATAGAGATAAAAATTGAACCACCATGACGAAGTGCATAATCGGTACGTTGCTTTAAATTCATAAACTTGTCTTTACTTCTTGTTAAAAGAACACGATAGCCCATCTTCTGTAAAATACTTTTGAGCTTCAAAGTCATACTTAATGTTAAATCTTTTTCACGTGCATATTTAGAAGAAGCACCAATATCTCTTCCTCCATGACCTGCATCTAAAATAATGGTTTCATATTTTCTTTTTGTTCTAACTACTTTTGTCTTGCTTTTTTTATTATATTTAGGCAATAAAAAGAGTAGCTTACTCCCTTGTATTTTTATGCTTATTTTAGAATTTAAAGCAGGTTTAGTTTCAATCACAACACGTACTACTTTTTTACTATATTGGGCTATGCGAAAGGCTTTAACTCCTTTGGCTTTAAATTGAGAAATATTTTTTGTCTTAGGTAAAGCAACATTTTTAATGTCAAAAATATGTTTGACTCTATCTCGTTTTTTAATGGTAAAATATTTAATGTCTTTTGCTTTCACATGGTACTTAAACACTAAGTTTAATTGATTATTCCAGAGGCTAGTTTTACGCAAATAGTTATCGGTAAGGGCTGTAAGTTTCATGCTAAAAATGCTTAACATAAAAAGAATAATCGTTATATTTTTAAAGATAATCCACTCCTATAATTTTAATAATTTTTTTCAAATCTCATTCTAACATAAATAAATACTTTTAGCTAGAAAGAAATTCTATCATTATTACTTTATTATCTAATTAACAGAACCTGTTAATTAGATAATTTTTTTTATACTTTTTTAAACTTGTTAAGAATTCTCACTAATTTTTTACTATAAAATCTCTGCAAAACTAGAGAAACAAATTAAGAGGTACACTATGTCAATATTACCAACTAAACTTTTTAGCATCGATAAAACAGATTATATTACCTGTACAGAGTTAGCCTATCATTTTAGAATTGAACCTCGACAACTCAACCAAATTTTAACCAATATGGGTTGGATCAAGAAAAAACATTTTATCTGGTGGATAGCCACTGAACTAGGTAAAGAAAATGGGGCAAAAGAGTATGTTGCTAACTATAGCCGTCTTAGTTATGTTTATTGGCATAAAGATATTATGCAAAACGAAGAGCTTCTCTACACCATAGAAAAAACCGTACGCTCTTACATTGAAAATAGCCTTTATGAAGAGTTTATTAAAGAGTATTACACACAACAAGAATATACTGTTTGGCACTATGCAAAAGATAAAAAACATTGCGATAAAAATAAAAACATTACCCTTGTCGCTAAAAAAAATAGAGAAATCATTTTAATTCACTGTCGCGATAACCAACTCGATATATCAGTTGATGAATTAAAAAGTTTTCAAAAACAAAGAGATGAGTTTAAAAAAGAAAATCCCGTTTTTAAAAATTATGATTTAAAACTACATTATTGTATGTCAGGCTTCTTTATGACAGAAGAGGCATTTGAGTATGCAGAAGATTTTCAAGATGATATCTCTTATGAAATCATTAAAGGTGATTCATCAAGCACTTGGCTTGACTCTCTTTTATTAGATAATCAAAAAGCTTAGTTGTAAAAACTAAGCACCTCCTCATCTACTCCTCTAATAAGTTCTTCATTACGATTTTCATAATTTATATTAGACAAGATAAAACGAATTAAATTTAATCTGGCTCTTTTTTTATCGTTAGCATCTAGCTTACACCAAGGGGCTGTGGCTGTACCTGATTTTTCAAACATTTTATCTCGATAAACTTCGTATTTATCATAGTTTTGATGTGATTTATAATCCAAATCAGAGAGTTTCCAAGACTTTAAAGGGTCATCTTCTCGGTCCTTAATACGTTTGGCTTGTGTCTCTTTTGAGATATTGAGATAAAATTTAAACAACATCACACCATCATCTACTAACATCTTCTCAACATCATTTACTTGATTGTAAAAGAGTTCATGTTGTGCAGGAGTACAAAAGTCAAAAATAGGTTCAATACCTGCTCTATTGTACCAAGAACGGTCAAAACAGACTATCTCCCCAGCATTGGGAACTTGTTTTAAATGACGTTGAAAATACCACTGACCAAGCTCTTTGGAGTTGGGCTTAGAGAGTGCCACAGAACGTGCTTCACGTGGATTCCAAAAACGGTTTAAAGATTTAATAGAAGAAGATTTTCCCCCTGTGTCCATACCCTCAAAGATAATAAGCAGACGCTTATCATTCTCTATAATCCATTTTTGTAACTTAACCAACTCTAAATGAAGCTTTAACAGCTCTTCATTGTAAAATTTAGTCTCTATGTTCCCATTTTTTTTAAAGACTTTTTTGGGATTAAGTTTATATTCTGCTAACTCTTTTGTATAGATTACTTTCATCTTTTCTCCTGCTTTATTTTTAACTATTTTACCAACTTAAACTGTTTTGCGTATAATTTTTACGATTTTGCCACATCATTTTTGTGTAATGACTTCATCACAACTTTAAAAACTTTCTCTTCATAAATAGAACGCTCTTTTTTCTCCTTTGAGCATTTTCTTCTTGGTCAAGCAGATATTTGAAATATTTTTCAAAGTTTTTATTGTCTATTTTGCTTTTATATCTATTGTCAATATCTAATTTTTTTTCATCATTTTTATAAAAAAGAGTATCAAGCTCTTGAATAGTATATTCCATATTTTCATTATTGATTTTCCCTTTTTTAGTATAATTTTTTTAAGCTTATTATATAATAACTTCTCTACAAACCAAACATAAGGCTAAATAATGAAAATACGCGTCTATTACGAAGATACCGATGCAGGAGGTATCGTTTATCATACCAATTACATAAAATACTGTGAACGAGCAAGGTCTGAACTCTTTTTTTCACGTAACTTAGACCCTACTGATGGAGAAAAATCTGGGTTTGTGGTACGACATATTGATGCAAATTTTTTAGGCATGGCAAAACTGGGTGACATGCTCCACGTTACGACTACTTTGGTCAAACAAAAAAATGCATCTGCTGTCCTTAGACAGACGATTACACGAGATAATGACAAAATCTTTGAAATGGACATCACGCTTGTGTTTGTACGCAATGCAAGACCTGCCATTACCCCTGAGATTTTTATTGATATTTTAGAGCAACTCTAAATCGGACTAAATTTATCCGACTTATGCTATAATTAATGATGAAATTTTTAAATAAAAGAGTCATCATCTTTGACTTAGACGGCACACTCATTGACAGTTCACCAGACTTGGCATTAGCCATTAACCACATGCTTACCACCATTGGTAGAACGCCTTTTACCTTAGATGAAATCCACCATTGGGTCGGTAATGGAGCAAGCACATTGGTTAAACGTGCCTTGTCAGGTTCGGCTACGATTAGTTCAGAGATTGATGAAAAAGAGTTTGAAAATGCTTTAGATATTTTCTTACAGTTCTATGCTAATCATTTGGCTGTTGAGACGGTGGTTTACCCTAATGTAATTCAGACGCTCACACAACTCAAAAAACATGGCTACCAATTAGCCATTGTGACTAATAAACCTTTTGATTTTGTAGCCCCCATTTTAGAAGCATTAAAACTTAAAGAGTATTTTGAGTTTTATTTGGGAGGAGATTCTCTTCAAGAGCGAAAACCACACCCTGCTCCACTGCTCTATGTTTGTGAGAAATTTGCTGTTAGCCCAAAAGAGTGTATTATGGTTGGTGATTCTAAAAATGACATCTTATCTGCCAAAGCCTCTCAAATGCAAAGCATCGGTTTAACTTACGGCTACAATTATGGAGAACATATCAAAATCTATAATCCCGATGTTTACTTTTCTGATTTTGCAAATATAGGAGAGGCTTTATGTTAAAAAACAATATAAAAATCGCCATCATCGGTGGTGGTGTAGCAGGAAGTACCACGGCTATTACCTTAGGACAACTTGGTATGAATGTGACCCTTTTTGAAAAAGAGTCTTCACTTGTTTCTGGTCCTCCCTTTTGTCATTTACACGCAGGAGGAAACCTCTACCGTGAAATCTCTAATGAGCAGTGTGTAACCCTACTCAAACAGTCCATAGACTTTGCAAAGTTTTACCCTTTTGTGGTTGATCATAGACCCACAGTTATTGCACTACCCACAACAGACAAAAGTAGCCCACAAGATTTACTGCCTCGCTTAGATTTATTGGTTAAAGAGTATGAAAAACTTATTACAAAAGATACAAAAAATCAAGTTTTAGGCGAAAGTAAAAACTACTATAAACTCTATGAAAAAGAGAAATTAGAAGAGCTAAAAAAAGCACAAGCCCCAAGCATTCCAAGAACTTCTGATGAGTGGATGATAAGCCTTGCCCAAAATTTAAATTTAGAAAAAATACAATTTCCACTCATTTTAGTACAAGAATATGGCTTAAATCTTTTTCGTTTG
>JALSQB010000221.1 GCA_026985655.1 Campylobacteraceae bacterium
CAAGTAAACAAAATACCATAGCCATCATCAACACATTAAAAGAGAAACATCAAACCATTACCTTTGCTGAGAGTTGCACAGGAGGACGAATTGCCTCTGAGTTTACCTCCATCTCTGGTGCGTCATCAGTATTAAATGGTTCAGTCATAAGTTATGCCAATGAAATAAAATCACAATGGCTTGGCGTAAAAGAGCAAACACTCATAGAACATGGAGCTGTTAGTAAAGAGTGTGTAGAGGAGATGCTCACAGGCATACTCAAAATGGCATCGGCAGACTATGCCATTGCTGTAAGTGGGATTGCAGGACCTACGGGTGGAACAGCTGAAAAACCTGTGGGTACAGTTTACATAGGAATTAAAAATAATCAACACTCTATCGTCCAACGACACCTATTTAAAGGCAATCGTGAAGCAGTACAAGAACAAGCAAAAAGCGTGGCAATTAGCCTCTTAAAAAAGAATTTATAAAATTTTCCAAAAACTATTGACATATACTTTTGCATAGGCTATAATTCCGTCCACTTATCGAATAGATGAGTAAAAGATGTGACCTTTTAGCTCAGTTGGTAGAGCAACTCCCTTTTAAGGAGTGGGCCCATGGTTCGAATCCATGAAGGGTCACCATTATTAAATGTTGTCTTCATTAGACAGCTTACGAAATTTATTTCGTTATTATTTATAGTAGTTTTTAGATATGCGGTGGTAGTTCAGTTGGTTAGAATACCTGCCTGTCACGCAGGGGGTCGCGAGTTCGAGTCTCGTCCACCGCGCCACTAAAAATGACCTTTTAGCTCAGTTGGTAGAGCAACTCCCTTTTAAGGAGTGGGCCCATGGTTCGAATCCATGAAGGGTCACCACTATAAATATTCACGGTCGCTTAGCTCAGTTGGTAGAGCGCTACCCTTACAAGGTAGATGTCATAAGTTCGAGTCTTATAGCGACCACCATGTTCATTTTAACATTTCAATTTGTTGTTTACGGTTTCAGATGACCCTTTCATCTAGTGGCCAAGGATATTGCGTTTTCATCGCAAAAACAAAGGTTCAAATCCTTTAGGGGTCGCCAAAGTTTTTATCCAAATAATAAATAATCGGTCGCTTAGCTCAGTTGGTAGAGCGCTACCCTTACAAGGTAGATGTCATAAGTTCGAGTCTTATAGCGACCACCATTAATGTTGTCTTTAACAGACAGTTTAAAATTCAATTACTTTTTTTAAGTAGCTTTCTTTTATAGGTGCGGTGGTAGTTCAGTTGGTTAGAATACCTGCCTGTCACGCAGGGGGTCGCGAGTTCGAGTCTCGTCCACCGCGCCACTTCTTTTTTAATAAATCATAAAATTCTTTATAATATTCCATGCTTGTAGGGTGTCAATTCATTGCACCAAAGAAATAAATGTTTCTGAAAATAAATGTTAAAAAATGAGTATTTTTGAATAAGAGTAGCTTTGTTATTTAACTACTCAAACTTTTGCTTCTCTACAATATCTCTGCTCTACCATTCACCATCGCGACCATGTCTTCAATACGAATACCAAACTCACCAGGAATATAGATGCCAGGTTCGATGGTATAAACCATTCCATCTTCGACTTTCATTTCTGACTTTGCTGAAATGTAAGGCATTTCATGAATGTCTAGCCCTACTCCATGACCTGTTGAGTGAACATAATACTCACCCATGCCACCTTTTTCAATGATGTCACGCGTAAAGGCATCTATCTTTTTGGCTTTCATGCCTGAACGTGCTTTGTTAATGGCATTGTCATGTGCTTTTAAAACCAAATCATAAGCTTTTTGAATTTTTTTACTTTTAAATTTTTGCTCATACTTAAAAGCAAACTCTTTACTCGCTGATACCGTACGCGTTCGGTCTGAACAGTAGCGTTTATATTTAAGCCCTGCATCGACCAAGAGTAAATCATGTTTTTTTAGTTTTTTACTTGTGGGTAAGGCATGTGGTTTGGCTGCATTTTCATTCACTGCTGTAATGGGGTCAAAAGAGAGTTCATACTTTCCTTTTTTTGAGAGCATAGCTTTTGCCATAAAGGTGAGCATATTTTCATCTTGTTTGAATCCATGTTTATGAATTAAACTCGCAAAATCATCAAATGCTTTAGCCCCAAGTTTGGCTGCTTCTTTGAGCAAAAGAAGCTCTTGTGAACTCTTAATAACACGTTTTTTATGAGAAAAATCGGGGATTGCTTTAAATTTAACTTTTAAATCTTGTTTGAGGTTCTCAAAATAGAAGATATTCCACTCTTTGGGGTCATAAGATATTTTTTTTATTTTAGACTTTTTAATAAGCTCTCTGGCTTCACCATATAAGTCACCATTGATAATAACCGTAGCCCCAGAAACAAGTTCTTGGGCTTCAACAGTATAACGTGCGTCGGTAATAAAAAAAGATTCACTCCCTAGCTTTAAAAAGAGTGCGTTGTCTGAACTAAATCCACACTCATAGTAGATGGAGTTTTCGTCTTTTACGATGTAATTCATGGGAATTATCCCTTATTTAATATTTTTAATTTTGTAAATTTAGTTGTGCTTGTTGGGCTTGTTGTGCCTCTCTCATAGCTTTTAATTCATTCATTATTTGCATAATTGACACCATTGCCAAATGGTAAGAGAATGGTCCAAAACCAGCAATTTGTCCTGCACATACAGGTGCAGTTAATGAAGTATGTCTAAACTCTTCTCTTTGGTAGATATTTGAAAGATGTACTTCAACCGTAGGAATTTGAATGGCTGCAATTGCATCACGAATAGCAATAGAAGTGTGCGTATAGGCCGCAGGATTAATAATAATTCCATCAGCTTCACCTAAACACTCTTGTAATCTATCTACAATTTCACCCTCTAGGTTTGATTGAAAAAATTCAATCTCAATTCCATTTTGTTCAGCGACACCTTGCATTTGAGCATGAATGTCATCTAACTTCATAGGTCCATATATATTTTGTTCTCTCATTCCTAACATGTTGAGGTTTGGACCTTGGATTACTACTACTTTCATATTTTGCCTTTGATTATTTTTGAAACCATTTTAGCGAAATTAGCATTGAAAAACAATATCCCCATCAAGATAAACCCTAGAGATTTCAAACTTTTGGTTAAATAGCACCACATCAGCTTCATACCCTTGTTCTAAAAGCCCTTTTTTTAATCCTAGTTTGTTAGCAGGTATGCTTGTCACCATTGCCAATAGGTTTGGTAGTGTTATATCAGCGTATTCATAAAAGTTTTTCAATGCCTCATTTAACTTTAAAACAGACCCTGCTAAAGTACCATCTTCTAAGCGTGCTTCACCTTTGGAAAGAAACACTTTTTGCCCCCCTATTTCAGAACTAGCACACTGTAAACACCCTGCTCTCATGGCATCAGTAATAAGTAAAAGTTGCTCTTTTTTTAGCTTATAGAGCAGATTAAAAAAACTAGGGTGAATGTGAACCAAATCGGCAATCACATCACAAGAAACCTCATCTCTTTCAAGGACAGCACCCACAACACCTGCTTCTCTATGGTGCAAAGGCTTCATCGCATTAAAAATATGTGTTGCATGGGAAATGCCCCAAGAGAAACTCTGTTTTGTCTCTTCATAAGAGGCATTAGAGTGTCCAATACTTAACAACATATTTGGATAATTTTTGGCTAAATGTTTCACAAAACTTTTAGCACCCTCTACTTCAGGGGCTAAGGTTATCATCTTAACAATATCCATAAAAGGTGCAATCAGTTCCATATTTGGGGTTTGAATGTATTGGTCATTTTGAGCCCCCTTTTTTTCAGCGTTTATAAAAGGACCTTCCAGATGTACCCCTAAAATTTTTGCTCCATTTTGAGCTTTAAAATTTTGTACATTCTCTAAAGCTTTGACTATCTTCTCTTGGCTCATGGTCATCGTGGTGGCTAGAAAAGAGCTTGTTCCTGTTTGTAACACACTTTTAGATATGCCTTCCAATGCTTCTTGTGTTGCGTCCATCACATCAAAACCATTTGAGCCGTGAATGTGTATGTCAATAAATCCAGCAGACAAATAGAGACCTTTAGCATCTATTTTTTCTGTATTAGTGGGAATCTCTTTACTTAGTGAAATTATCTTCTCATCAAAAGTGAGACAATAGCCCTCTAAAACCTCTTGCTGTGTAATAATCTTAGCATTTATGATTGTTTTTAAATTACGTGACATTAACGAATAGACCTTATGTTAGTTTGACTTAATTTGTAAATTTTAGAAGCTTTTGCTGTTTTTTTTAAAGCAAAGGAGACAATCACTTCAGCTTGTTCTTCTGCATACACTGCACTATAATTCACGCCACTTAAATTGGCAGAAGAGGAGTACGCCCACCTTAACCTGTCTAAAAGTAAGTTATGTTTTGTATTTTTAACCACCCGAAATGACAAACCATTAGGCATAATAAATGTTGTTCTTTTAGCACGGCGTACTGCATTTTTATGTCTATTAGGCACACGGCTAAAGGCTTTTAACATCGCTAAAGAGTCCACTACACAAATATAATGTTTATTGGGTTTTCGTTGTTTTGCTTTGTCTATTTTCTCTGGCTCTTTAGAAATAAATCCTATGGTCGTATCGGTCTGGGTTACATATAGTTTTTTCTGCATCTTAATCTTCTCTCTTCTCTCATCATCATATTAGCGAAATAGTGGTAAAATTCGCTCATTATTATCATATAAGGGACTCACATGCAAGGATATATGCTTTTTTCTGGAACATCAAATTCAGAACTTGCTCAACAAATTTCAAAAGAACTAGATTTACCACTTTCAGCTGCACGTATTAAGAAATTTTCAGATGGAGAGATAAACGTTAAAATCGAAGAGAGTGTTCGTGGTAAAGATGTTTTCATTATTCAACCTACTTCTGCACCTGCCAATGCAAACCTCATGGAACTGCTCATTATGACCGATGCACTTAAACGCTCATCAGCTAAGTCCATTACTGCCGTTGTTCCTTACTATGGTTACGCACGACAAGACAGAAAAGCAGAACCTAGAGTACCAATTACGGCTAAACTTGTGGCAAATCTTATGGAAACAGCAGGCATTACGCGTGTTATTACCATTGATTTACATGCTTCTCAAATTCAAGGTTTCTTTGACATTCCTGTCGATAACCTCTATGGAGCAGTACTGTTTAAAGAGTATATTGAATCTAAAAACTTTAAAAACCCTGTCATTGCCAGTCCAGACATTGGGGGTGTTGCACGGGCAAGATATTTTGCCAAATCACTGGGACTCGACATGGTCATTGTCGATAAACGACGTGAAAAAGCCAATGAATCTGAAGTGATGAACATCATTGGAGATGTTGAGGGAAAAGACATTATCATGATAGATGACATGATAGACACAGCAGGAACCATGGTTAAAGGAGCAGCTGCACTTAAAGCACAAGGGGCCAATTCCGTCATGGCGTGTTGTACACACCCTGTACTTTCGGGTCCTGCTTATGAGCGTATTGCTAACGGTGAGCTAGATGAATTGGTGATTACTGATACCATTAAAACTACTGAAAACTCTCAAAAATGTGATAAAATCAAAGTACTTTCTACCTCTAAAATGTTGGCTGAAGTAATTAGACGTGTTTATCATAATGAGAGCTTAAATTCTATCTTTGGAACGGCGAACTAATGTCAAACAAAGTACCTCAAAAAAATATTCGTAACTTTTCGATTATTGCTCACATTGACCATGGTAAATCTACCTTAGCCGATAGAATTATCCAAGAGTGTTCTGCCGTTACTGACCGTCAAATGTCGGCACAAGTAATGGACACTATGGACATTGAAAAAGAGCGTGGTATTACCATTAAAGCGCAATCGGTTCGACTCGACTATGAGAAAGATGGAGAGCATTATGTTCTTAATCTCATTGACACCCCAGGTCATGTCGATTTCTCTTATGAAGTGAGTCGTTCTTTGGCTTCAAGTGAGGGTGCTTTGCTCATTATTGACGCTGCTCAAGGTGTTGAGGCACAAACCATTGCCAATGTTTACATTGCCATGGAAAATGACCTAGAACTTCTACCCGTAGTCAATAAAATAGATTTACCAGCAGCTGAACCAGAGCGTGTTTTAGAAGAGGTAGAAGATGCCATTGGCATTGACTGTACTGAACACTGTTTGGTTTCAGCCAAAACAGGTTTGGGTGTTCCTGCACTTATTGATGCGATTGTAGATATGATTCCTGCACCCAATGGCGATGAAAATGCACCAACTAAAGCCTTAATCTATGACTCTTGGTTTGACAACTATTTAGGAGCTTTGGCTTTGGTTCGTGTCTATGAGGGGTGCATAGAAAAGGGTCAAAAAGTTAAAATTATGAGTACAAAAGAAGAGCATGTGGTGCTTGACCTTATGTATCCTAATCCTATTGCACCTATTAAAACTTCTACCATTAACACAGGTGAAATTGGCATTGTCGTAACAGGGCAAAAAACCGTTGAGGGACTTCAAGTAGGTGACACCATCACCGATGCTAAAACCCCAACACAAGATTTCATTGATGGTTTTGAACCTGCTAAACCATTTGTTTTTGCAGGGCTTTACCCAATTGAAACCGATAAATTTGAAGATTTAAGAGATGCACTTAACAAGCTAAAACTTAATGACTCTTCCATCTCTTTTGAGCCAGAATCGTCAATGGCATTGGGTTCGGGTTTTAGAACAGGTTTCTTAGGTATGTTGCACATGGAGGTCATTAAAGAGCGTTTAGAGCGTGAGTTTAATCTTGACCTCATTGCGTCTGCTCCTACGGTTGTCTATGAAGTCTTACAAAATGATGGGCAAAGAATAGAGATTCAAAA
>JALSQB010000222.1 GCA_026985655.1 Campylobacteraceae bacterium
TGTAATAAAACAAAATCGTGAAGGAAAACAGATGCAAGAAAAAATAAAACGCATAAAAACAGAGATAGCTAAAGCAGTAGTGGGGCAAGAAGAGATGATTGATGCACTACTAATAGGGCTTTTTTGTGAAGGTCATATTTTGTTAGAGGGCGTACCTGGTTTGGCTAAAACTACTACGGTTAAAGCTTTCTCTTCTGCTATGGAATTAGATTTTTCACGTATTCAATTTACACCTGATTTATTGCCCTCAGACATTGTTGGGGCTGAAGTTTATGACCCCAAAAGTAGTGTGTTTAAAATTAAGAAAGGTCCTCTATTTACACAGATATTATTGGCTGATGAGATTAATAGAAGCCCATCAAAAGTGCAGTCTGCCCTTCTTGAAGCGATGCAAGAGAAGCAAGTGACCATTGGGGCTGAAAGTTTTAAGTTACCTAGACCATTTATGGTCTTAGCCACACAAAATCCACTGGAACAAGAGGGTGTTTATGCTTTACCTGAGGCACAACTTGATAGATTTATGATGAAACTTAAAATAGAGCATAACTCTGAAGATGAAGAGTTAGAGATTATGCGACGTATTGCCACTAAAAGCTCAAAACTTATTTCTGCTGTCTGTTCAATTGATGATGTAAATAAAATTTCTCAAGAGATTAATGAAGTGCATATAGATGAGGAGCTTGAAAAATATATTATTAAGTTAGTAAGAGCTACCCGACAAGCCAATACTGATGTAAAATATGGCGTTAGTCCAAGAGCTTCCATTGATTTATATAGAGCATCTAAAGCCCATGCGTATATGGAGGGGAAGTCTTTTGTTACTCCTGTTGATGTATTGGCGATGGTCTATTTGGTTTTTAGGCATCGCATAGGACTCTCTTATGAAGCACGTGCTAAAGGTATGGGTAGTGATGATGTTTTAAAAAATATTATTGAATCTATTGAAATTCCGTAATGCATACTTTTCAAACGCTAGTTTTAAAAGCTAAAGAAGATGTCTATTCGCTACTTCAAGGCTCTAATTTTTCCAAGATACTAGGACAAGGGTATGATTTTGCAGAACTTCGACCTTATGCACAGGGAGATGATGTTCGTTATATCTCTTGGGTAAATTCGGCGAAACTTGGTGAACCTTATGTTAAACGAATGCATGAAGAGCGTGAACTTTTAGTACATGTATCCCTAATGATAGATGGCAGAACCATCATAGGTCAAAAGCATCAACTTTTTACTTATCTTTTAGCACTTCTTTCTTATTCTACGGTGTTAAGTAATAATCTATTTGAAGCCTCTTTTTGTGTTGGTACTTCATTTAAAGGGTTTGAACCAACAAAAGAGATTGAATCTATTGAGCGTTGTGTCGATGAATTTTCTAACATAAAACCATTGGGTTTAAAAATAGCCTATGAAAAAATAGCCCATAAACTTGTAGCTTTAGAGCGAAAAAAAAGTTTACTATTTTTAATAGGAGATTTTTTAGAAGAGATAGATTTGTCTCTCTTATCACAAAAGCATGAAGTATGTATTGTAATGGTTCGTGATAGATGGGAAGAAAAGCCATTGATAAATTCAGATGCAGTATTAATAAATCCAATAACAAAGAAAAATATTAATAAAAACTTTTCTAAAAAATCATTGGAATATTATAGAAAAAGATTAGTAGAACATGATGAAAAGCTTTATGCTCATTTTAATCAACATAAAATAAAATATGTCAAAATTTATGAGCAAGAAGAGGCTTTAGAAAAGATAGAACGCTTATTTAACTTTTAAAAGGGTATTCAGTGGTTCAGAGTAGTAATACTGCTTGATAGTCTCTTTTTTCATGTCCCAACACCATAGATTGTCATTTGTTAAAGTTACACCCCCAATGGCACGTTGAATGTTTGTAATATTAAGCCAATTCTTTTTGACCTCTAGTACCTCTTTACCCAATGGAGTAAGATGAAAATTTCCACCCTCTTTTTTAACAACACCATGTGATTCAAAATTATCGAGTATCTTCCAAAACAGTACATCTCCTATAAACTTTCTTCCCTCTAAACTTTGAGATTTTTTAAAGATATTAAGTGGCTTACTATGACCATCAGCAATGGCTTGTAGTGCTTGATACTCTGTACGTGAAAGACCATACTTCGTACTAGGATACTCCTGTAACATTCGGTAAACAGCGCCTTTTAAAAACGGTAAAATTTCTGTCTCTTCTTTTAAAAGATTCGCCCATGCTTTAGGTGTATTAGCCGTAAATGCGTCCCATGCCTCTTGGGCTAGTTCAAAATGCTCTTCTAAAACATTGGTATTGTAAAGTAGAAGTTTTTGAATCTGTTGAACAGAAGATTCTCCTAAATATTTGTCACTACAAATAAAGGTTAATTGGTTTTCTTTTAGCTCTTGGGTTGAGAACCATGCAAGAATTTGGAGTAGTTGTAGTTGGTCATAGAGGTCATGTTCAAACCATAAAATAATTTTGTCATACTCTTTGTAAGACTTTAATTTTTGGTCACGTGTTTCAAAATCTTTTTTAATGGTGTCAAAATCACCTAATCCATAAGATGCAATGAATTTAGCACGTATGGTAGAGAGTTCTTCTAAAGAAATTCCAGCAGGAACGGGCCCCTCATGTAAAAAATCTTTCCAAGGTAGGAAGTCTCCTTTAATCTTAGCTTCTTTCATTATATTAATACAAGCTGTTCCATTGACGATATTTAATGTTTTAATCATAGAGATATTATACACAATATCTGTTATAATTAGCCTATGTTTAAAAATATATTTATCTTAATTCTTTTAGTATTTACTTTTGTTGCTTGTTCCCTCAAAGTTCCTGTGACATGGGAAAAACGTATTGTTCATACGGAGCTTAATAGTACTTTACCTTTGGTCTATACAGAATATGGTAACGCAAATAACAAAACCTTACTCTTTCTCCATGGTTTTGGAGAGAGTAAGGAGACTTGGCGTTTTTTAGTGCCTAGATTAGCACAAGATTACCATCTTGTGCTTTTAGATTTAAAAGGTTTTGGGGTCTCTCCTAAAACTGAAGATAATGCCTACTCTGTCTATGACCAAGCAGAAGTGGTGGCAAGTTTTATAAAAAAGAAAAATTACCATAACTTAACCTTAGTTGGTCGCTCTTTTGGTGGAGGGGTTGCCTTGGTTCTAGCCTTGATGCAAAAAGACAAACTTCTTAAAAAAAGAATATCTAGGTTAATTTTAATTAATGCTATGTCTTATAAACAAAACTTACCTTCAATGCTAAAAACCTTAAATAAACCACTGATTGGATACTTAGGGATTCATCTTGTCTCAAACGATTGGATGGCTAAAGAGGCATATAAATTTGCTTTTTATAACAATGATTTAATCTCCAAAGAGAGCGTTGATTATGCCAGTTATCTACTCTCTTTACCACGGGCAAAATATGTCTATCTTCAAACAGTAGAACAATTAATTCCTGATGATATTGCAAGTGTGCAAAAACGCTATAAAACAATAGATTTAAAAACATTGATTTTATGGGGAAAAGAAGATGTTTCTATCCGTGTGAGCAATGCTTATAAATTGCATCGAGATTTAAGGCGAAGTTACTTAAAAATATTTGAAAAAGCAGGACATATACCCAATGAGGAGATTCCTCAAAAGGTTGTTTTTGAAATTTTGAAATTTATGAAAGAGTAGTTAATAGTTTATTTATATTGTTTCATAGCTTGTGCTGCTTCACGCAGTTGTGTTTTACGTTTCATGGTTTCGCGTTTGTCATGAAGCTGTTTTCCTTTAGCAACAGCAATGCTTACTTTTACATAGTTTCTCTCGTTAAAGTAGAGCATAAGAGGGACAATGGTTAAGCCATCTTTTTGAACTTTTTCAAATAGTTTATCTAACTCTTTTTTATGAAGTAGTAGCTTTCTTGGACTTCTTGTATCTCGGGCAAAGTTTGCATTGGTTGTGTCTAGGTGGGCGATGTGTGTGTTCATTAGGTGTAGTTCACCTTTGATAAATCGGCAAAAAGCATCACTTAAGTTTGCTCTTTTAGCACGTAAAGCTTTTACTTCAGAACCAAGAAGGACAATACCTGCTTCAAATTTTTCCATGATTTCATAGTCGTGGTAAGCTTTTTTATTTTTTGCGATTAAGTTTATTGCCATTATTTATTCTTTATTAGTTTTATAAAATTATATCAAAAAAAGCTCTTAATGGTATAATCCTTAAAAATATTTATAGAGGATATACTTCTGAATGTTAAAATATAAATTTATAGAAGCTATGGTAGCTGAAGATATTGGACGTGGGGATCTCTTTTCTCGCATCTCTACAGCCAAAGAGGTAAGGGCATATATTGTCGCTAAATCAGATGGTGTTTTTGCAGGTCGTGAATATATAGATGTTTTAGCAAAAATGTATGATTTAAAAGTGGATTGGCAGGTCAATGATGCCAGTTCTTTTGTGGTGGGAGAACAACTTTTGTTTATCTCTGGAAACTCTAAATCCATTTTGTCTTTAGAACGTTCCATTTTAGACATCGCTTTACATGCTTCTTCTATTGCTACTTTAACAAATAAATTTGTTCAAAAAATTGAACCCTATAATGTACGACTTTTAGATACACGAAAAACACGCCCTTTACTTAGAGAGTTTGAAAAATATGCTGTGCGTTGTGGAGGAGGAACAAACCACCGTATGGGGCTTGATGACTGTTTAATGCTTAAAGATACCCATTTAAAAACCATCGATAATTTAAACGAGTTTATGCTTGAAGTGCGTCAAAAAATTCCCTTTACTTCTAAAGTAGAGATAGAGTGTGAAGATATGCAGGGCGTTAAGTCGGCCATGGCAGCTGGAGCAGACATTATTATGTGTGATAATATGACGCTTGAAAATATTATTGATGTTGTTAAGTTTAGAGATAAACACTACAAACATATACTGCTTGAAGCGAGTGGAAATGTAACACTTGAGACTATTGAATCCATCGCTAAAACAGGTGTTGATGCCATCTCATCTGGTTCACTTATTCATCAAGCCAACTGGATTGACCTCTCTATGAAAATGGAGGGCTAGAACTTATGATAAAAGAATTTAAAAAATTAGTTGAAAAGTATGACAAAATTACTATTCTCACCCATAGAAATCCTGATGGAGATACCCTTGGAACAGGTTTAGGTCTCTATGGATTGTTTAAAAATATGGGAAAAGAGGTAGAAATTTGTAATCCAACTAAAGATTTACCCAAACACTTAGATTTTTTACCTCATTTTGCTAAAATAAAAAGTCAAATTGATTTTGACAATAGTTTAATAATTACTTGTGATTCAGGAAGTATTGATTTACTTGTGTTTGATTTAAGTTTAAGAGAAATAGTGAATATTGATCACCATTTATCTAATACTAATTATGGAACATTAAATATTATAAATAGTGACTATGTTTCGACTTCTATGGTAGCTTATGTGTTGTTAAAAAATGATTTTAAAATAAACAAAGAAGTTGCAACTTGTTTTTATGTGGCATTGGTGAGCGATACACAAAATTTTACAACATTAAATGTTACTAATTTGGTGTTTGATGTGGCTTCTGAATTACTCTCTTTAGGTGTAAATCTTGAAGAGGTAAATAAAAATTTGACACAAAGAAAATCATTAAGCTCATTACGTATTTTAAGTGCAACAGTAGATAGCTTAGAGCTTAGCGAAGATGCTCAACTTGCAACCATGTTTGTCGCTACTGAAACTTTAGAAAAAACAGGTGCTAAGTTAAATGATACTGTTGGCTTAATTGATTATGCTATTGGTTTGGTTACGGTGAAAATAGCCATTCTACTGATTGAGTTTAAAGAGAATATTAAAGTTTCTTTTCGAAGTAATGGAGCAGATGTTTCCTCCTTGGCTCTCCACTTTGGTGGAGGTGGTCATCGTATGGCATCAGGGTTTAGTTCAAATGTTTTAGATAGAAAACTATTGTTAAATGAGATTAAAAAAGAAATTAAAAAAAGAGGATTATTAAATGGGTCGTAGAAGAGGATATGGAAGAGGATATGGTCGAAGAGAGAGTTCTAACTCCTTATGGATAGTTATCTTATTAGCATTGGTAGGAGGAGGAGCTTTTGTCTATACATCAAAAAGTTTTGAGCGTAATGCACCTGTTATTGAGAGTGCAAGTTCTATTTATTGGAACAGAAAAGATCCTTTAAAAATAAAACTTTCAGATGAAAGTGGATTGAAATCTTATGAGATAAAAATCAGAGATGAGAAAAATGAAATCATTGTTGCCAATGAGATGATATTGGAATCAGTACATGACAAAATAGTAGAGATAAAATATCCTAAAAAAGCCGTTAATGGTGTTTTATTAGATCCACGTGCAGACAAATTACAAATTACATTTAGTGCAACTGACAAAAGTAATTGGAACTTCTTTCAAGGAAATACCATTGTTAAAAAGATAAATGTATTTGTTGATTATAAACGTCCAGATATTAATATTTTGTCTAACTCTTATTCTATTACAAGAGGTGGCTCAGCATTGGTTGTCTTTCAAGTAAAAGACAGAGCATTAAAGCGTTTTGTGGTAGAAGCAGGGGGAAGAACTTTTAAGGCACAACCTTACAAAAAAGAGGGTTATTATGCCACACTTATTGCATGGCCTTTTAATGCTGAAAATTTTGTGGCAAATATTCGAGCTGAAGATATGGCAGGAAATAGACGTGTTACCAATATTCCTTTATATTTATTGGCTAAACGCTATAAAACTTCTTGGATTC
>JALSQB010000223.1 GCA_026985655.1 Campylobacteraceae bacterium
TCTGTTCTCTTGTCCTCTTCTATCTGCTTCATCTCTCATTTCGCTAGCACTAGAATTTGAATCTCTGTTGGCATGCTCTGCTTCATTTTGCATTACTTCACTTCTTGAGTTCTCATCTCTACCCACATGTGTTTCATTGTTATCTACATCATATTGTGTGGTTCTATTTTCATCACGTAAACGACTTCTTGTCTCATCTAAGTGTGCTTGTACATTCTCATTGGAAACAATTTCACCTCGATATTTATTGGGTTTTTTATCTTTCAAACCATCTCTAATATCAAAAAGTTCTGTCTCATTCTTAGGAATTTCAGTCACCTCTTGCTCTCTAAGAACTTCATGTACTTCAGGTAAAAGTTGAATACCATTACTCGCATTATTATCCTTATCTAATGTCTGTAAAAGTTGAGCTACGCTTGCATTGTCTTCAAATACTGTTAGATTATCTTCTAAGATGCTTGAATTAACCTCACGTAAAACTAAATCCCCAATCTTAAATGTACAATTTGAATCTTCTGAAAAAGTAAATGTACCTGAAGCATCTGTTACCCCTTCTTCATCACCACATACATAATTTACCCCCTCAATAGCAGCATCTACATAATATCCTGTTCCTACTTTTTTACTCTTTACAGGTGATGAACTCGTATCTGAATTGCTCAAATTACTTTGAGTCTCTACTGTAGAAGCAGAATCCCCACCACAACCTACAAACAGTAATGAAGCTACTATTCCTGAAATCATTGTTATCTTTGTCATTTAATATCCTTAGTTTTTAGATAAAAGAATAATATCAAAGAAGTGTTAGCTAAACATTAGTTCATTAATATTTTTTTAAAAATTATTATTAATATTTTTTCTGATTTGTTCCTAACATCATAATCCCAAACGATACCAAAGTTCCTACTACCATCATAACGGCAAAATCTACTTTTATCTCAATGATGTTACCTATTATATAAGGCTGTAAAAAAAGTACTGTTAAAAAACCTCCTATGAGAGCAAAAAGTACGGTGGTTTCATTGCCTCTCTTGGTAAAAATGGCTGCCCCATAAACCCCTAAAAGAGAAGCATAAGCAAATGCCATGACCCCTAATGCAAAGTTTAGTAATGGAAGCTCTGAGTACTGTTGCCAATAAAAAGAGAGCATTGCCATAGCAGACAACAAAATAGCAAATACCAACACCATAAAACGACTGGCTTTTAAATAGTGTGTTTCATCTTTAGAATTTTTAGAAATCCATGGTCGGTAGATGTCCTCAATCGCTACTGATGACATGGCTGAAAGTACCGAATTTGTTGAAGACAAGGCAGCAGCTATTGCCCCTACTGTTACCAATCCTCTTAAGCCCTCTGGCATCTCATTTAAAATGTAGAGCATAAATATTTTAACACTTTGCCCATCGACATTTTGGTCAATACACGCCGATTTAACAGAAGAGAGTTCTGGGTGTTGATAGAACAAGTAGAGTAACAGTCCAATGGCTAAAAAAAGTAGGGCAACAGGAATGGTAAAAACAATGGAGTAGATGAGTGACTTCGCCCCCTCCTCTTTGTTTTTACAAGTCAGTACGCGTTGGGTCATATCTTGGTCAAGTCCATAGGCTGCGATGTTAAGTAAAAACCAACCCGTGATGAGTGTCCAAAAGGTAAAGCCACCTGAAAAAGAGAAGTCTATTAATGTTAGTTTGTTATTGTCTGAAAGGGTCGTTACAATGGTAAAAAAATCTGTATTTAATGAGTAGTATAAATAGACCAAAACAGCAATACCTGCACCCACATAGGTTAAGGCTTGAAGTATGTCTGAAAAGATGACAGATTTTACCCCACCAAAATAGGTGTAGCCTAAAGCACCTATCATTAAAATAGCAATAGAGATGGCAATGTGAGTAGGCATAATGTCTGAAAAAAGTATCATAGAAATGGCTAAAGCACCAATGTAAAGTCTAGCACCACTTGCAAAAAGGCGACCCACTAAAAACATAATCCCTGCATAACGTTTAGAGCTTTCACCGTAACGATGCTCCAAATAACTATAAACGGTAATGGCATTAATGGCGTAAAATCTTGGTACTAAAACTTTTGAGACAAAAACAACGGCTAGAAAAGCTGAAACATAAAAGCCTAAAAAAGTTAAGTCATTTTTGTAAGCATATTCAGGTCCACCCAAAAAAGTAGCAGCTGATTGTGAGGTTGCCAAAACAGAGATGGCAACAGCAAACATGGGCATAGCATTGCCCCCTGTGAAATAGTCACGAGAGGTTTTAACTTTTGTTTGACTCAAAAGAACGGTTGTTAAAATTAAAACTAAAAAGTATGAAGAGAATATCATCCAATCTAATGAAGTAAAATTTGAGTGCATTATTGACCTTTTTGTGTTGTGGTATTAGACTTCTTGTAAAACTCATGAATTGAGCATATT